>CALJUA010000165.1 GCA_937975715.1 uncultured Candidatus Planktophila sp. | reverse complement strand
GCGTGGATCTTCGCCTCATCGAGTGACTTCAAGACTTCAAAGAGTGCCTGAGAACCTGTCGATACTGGAGCAGAAATTTGGCGAAGACCTTCGTCGAGCGCCGGGGTGATTCCACTGACCCGGGCAACAATCTCCATTGTTGCCGCAACATTCTCGTTTTCAACAATAATCTCAAGTCTCTCGCCACCGACCTGCTTCTTGAGTTGATCAGAAGTTCCGCGAGCAATTACCTTGCCTGTATCAATCACTGCGATTTCATCAGCCAATTGATCTGCTTCTTCAAGATATTGAGTCGTGAGAAGAAGGGTCACTCCATCTTTTACTAGCTCTTCAATGACGCCCCACATATCTTGGCGACCTCGTGGATCAAGGCCAGTTGTAGGCTCATCGAGGAAGAGGACTTTTGGCTTCACGATCAACGAGGCTGCCAAATCCAGTCTGCGGCGCATTCCGCCTGAATAAGTTTTGATGGGACGCTTTGCCGCTTCAGTTAATCCGAAACGTTCAAGTAATTCGTTTGCACGTACAACAGCTTGCTTCTTTCCCAAGTGATAAAGCTCGCCAAACATAACTAAGTTGTCATAGCCAGTAAGAATCTCATCCACCGCTGCGTATTGACCGGAAAGTCCGATTACTTCACGAACTTTCTCAGGGTTCTTAATGACATCAATACCAGCAACTGTTGCGCGACCCGAATCAGGTCGAAGCAGTGTTGAGAGAATGCGCACAGTCGTTGTCTTACCTGCACCATTTGGTCCAAGAATTCCTAGGACTGTGCCTTCATTGACATCGAGATTGAGACCATCAAGCGCGCGCACCTTGCCCTTGTCATAAGTCTTTACTAGTTCTTCGGCGATTATCGATTTCACGGAGTAATCTTACGCCCCTATGAATACAAATGCATCTGTCAAAGAACACTCGCACCGCGAAATCATGATTATTCTCGGTGGATTGATGACCGGCTTGCTGCTTGCAGCGCTGGATCAGACCATCGTCTCTACCGCTCTCAAGAGCATCGTCGAAGACTTCAACGGCCTCGACCATTACACATGGGTCGTTACGGCTTATCTTTTAACATCAACAGCTTCGACGCCCCTCTATGGAAAGATCTCTGATCTCTACGGTCGTCGCCCAGTTTTCCAATTCGCGATTGTGACCTTCCTTATTGGTTCCTTCCTTGCGGGTGCATCGCAGAACATGGGTCAGCTCATTGCTACTCGTGCACTTCAGGGCCTTGGCGCAGGTGGTCTTATGGCGCTTACATTCGTCATCATTGGAGACATCGTTCCTCCGCGTGAGCGCGGTCGTTACCAGGGCTACTTCGGAGCAGTCTGGGGCTTGTCATCTGTTGCAGGTCCATTGCTCGGTGGCTTCTTCTCAGATCACGCAACAATCCTTGGTGTTACCGGATGGCGTTGGATCTTCTACATCAATCTTCCATTTGGAATCGCTGCTCTTGCAATTACATCAGCAGTGCTTCATATTCCTAAGATCAAGCGCGAACACAGCATCGATTACTTCGGTGCACTTCTTTTGGTTGTTTCAGTAACGCTCACGCTTCTTGCAGCTGCTGTTTACGGCCCACAGAATGGTTGGGGCGATTCACGCACTGTCATCTATCTCGTTGTCGGTCTTCTTCTTGCGGTCGTATTCGTCTGGTGGGAAGGTCGCGCTAAGGAACCAATCATTCCGCTCGGACTTTTCAAGAACCA
>CALJUA010000164.1 GCA_937975715.1 uncultured Candidatus Planktophila sp. | reverse complement strand
CCGGTGAAAAGCTCATGGAACAGAAACTGATTCCAACCGAGCAAGTTAAGTATGCCGTTGATCTCTACAAGCCGCTCGCCAAGGCAGGACTCATCCTTGCTGTAACACGCGGCAACCATGAAGCAAGGTCCCGGCGCGAAGCGTTGGTCGATCTCTCGGATCTTCTAGCACATAGCTTAGGAGTTCCGTACATGGGTCATGGTGGACTTCTACGAGTCCGTCATGGTTCGCAAATCTATACATTAGGAATCCATCACGGTAGCGGTTTCTCTACCAATACATGGCGTGAGCTTGATCGTATGATGGCACTCTATCCTCAAGCGGATGTAGTTGCCGCCGGTCATGATCATAACCTTTGTACTCGTGAGATGACTAGCCTTCATCTAAATGAAGATGGTAAGGAAGAAATTCACGTTACACATCAGGTTCGTACTGGTACATATCTAAAGTACGCAGACTACGCTCGTGGTCGAATTCTTACACCAACAGCAACTGGTTCACCAATTTTAAATTTCGATGCAATGAAGCATCGTGTAAATGTAGATATTACTACACTAAGGTGGTATGAATGAACCTTAAGGACGCAAAGGAAAGGATGGGCCTACGGGATTTTGAAGATCCCGAGGCCCGCCGCCGCGCTAACGAGGAAGATGATCTTACGATCAATATGACGTTTGTTCGTGCTCTACTCGTATCTGCTGCATTTGATCTTTTATGTACAACGATTATATCCGAACCAGAACAGATTGTCGAATATATAAAGCAACTACAAGCGATGTTTCCTAGCGACCAAGCAAAGGAAGCATTGGTTGCTCATATGCAATCAATGAATCAACAGGCAATGGCTGAAATTTATCGTAAGCAGCGTGAAATCTACGCTGACACTCTACATTAATGAGGAAGTTATGAATAATTGCATGAATTGTGGCTGTCCGGAAAACGCTCATCCAATTGATCGTGCTCTTACACAGCGATATGAGGAAACTACCCGTGGTGCGTGTATGGGTTGTGATACCTGTACAATGTTCGAATATGATCGTTACGACGACGATGATGAGGATTGGGGCGATTACTGATGGATTCTACTGATAAAGCTCGGAGAATCCTCAAACGACTAGCAAAAATAAGTTCACCGGGAAGAGATAGTAAACAAAAATGTAGAAACGGAAAGATGTATGACGTTGCTATCTATCAAGTTCGTACTCACTGGAGTGCAATCGAACAAGCCTTATTAACAGAAATTATGAAACAGGATAAAGAATGGAGTCGATCTGCAATGGTCAGAAAGGCAATCCATGAAAGAGCAATGAGGACATTAGGTGAAGAAAGATATTACGAAATCCTTGAAAACCCAGCCAAATTCATCAAGTAATACAGAGGTTGATCCCCCTTCCGAAAAGTGCTATGATAGGAAATGTGAAAATTGTGATGTTTGGGTCATTCTGGAAGGACCCCAAGAGGTAAGTGAAATAGCCGGTGAGTGCAGGTTAAATCCACCAGTTTTAGTCTATGATGAAGATGGTGATCCGTTATTTTTATTTCCAACTGTAATTGCAAAGGGATTTTGCGGTCAGTTTAGACCTAAGTCTTAAGCATCAGAAAGAGAAACCTCTAACTTTCTGGTGCTTTATGCGAAAAAATTCAATTAAAATTAAGAATAAAAGATTTTCCATTCATGAAGTTCCTGTCCCGGCTGATGCGGTAGAACATCTAGTCGAATTAAATTATAGACGACCATATAAAGATACTATTGGATTGGTAAATGTTG
>CALJUA010000163.1 GCA_937975715.1 uncultured Candidatus Planktophila sp. | reverse complement strand
GCCTTGCTCCAATCGTAAGAAAGTGTTGCGCGATCCTTCATAACGCCGGCATCAATAGATACATTGGCTGAAGTGGCACGTCCCTGGTCATCGCTCGCTACGACTTCAACCTTCTTAATCGAGGTGAGCCATTGTGGGTAATCAGCGATTGCGGTGAGCTTGGCAGCTACCTCGGCTAGAGGTGCTTCTACGATGACTGAGGCTGTGCTTGATTCTGACATGACACGAAGGTTAGCAACCCTTTCCTTTTTATACCTCTCAGCGCTAGCGTTAGCGCCATGAATGAAATCACTATCCCGCCACTGGTTCCTGCCGCAACGGAAGGAAACCTCACCAACCTCATTGCAGAGCGTGCGTGGTTTGAGCCTGAGCGCATCACAATGTCTCGCCCGCTTGGCGATGGTTGGCAACAGCTCACCGCTCGTGAGGTTGAAAGTGATGTTCGCGCCGCTGCTAAGGGTTTGATCGCTGCCGGTGTTCACGCAGGCGATCGCGTGGCAATCATGGCGCGTACTCGTTACGAGTGGACCATTCTTGATTTCGCATCATGGTTTGCAGGCGCAGTTGTTGTACCTATCTACGAGACTTCATCGCCCGAGCAGGTTGATTGGATTCTCAAAGACTCAGGTGCCGTTGCACTCTTTGTAGAAACTCCAATCTTGCGCGAGCTCGTCGCTCCTGTTCTTCCACCACATACACGCCACATCTGGACTATGACCGATGATGTGCTCGAAGTTCTGCGCAATGCAGGTGCACATATCTCTGATGCAGAGATTGATCATCGTCGCCAGACCTTATCCCCCGACTCTCTTGCAACTCTCATCTATACTTCTGGAACAACTGGTAAGCCAAAGGGCGTTCAGCTCACACATGGCAACTTCCTTGCAGAATGCGGAAATGTTGTACAAGGCGCTGCAGATTTATTCTTAAAGCCTGGTGGCTCAACACTTCTCTTCTTACCTGTAGCTCACGTCTTCGGCCGTATGGTTCAGATTGGTGCTATCTCAGCAGGACTTCATCTCGCACATTGCGCAGATGTACAGGCTCGATTGCTCCCAGACCTCGCATCATTTAAGCCAACATTCGTTCTTGCTGTTCCTCGTATCTTTGAAAAGGTATACAACGGAGCAGAGGCAAAGGCCGAAGCTGCGGGCAAGGGAAAGATTTTCCGAAAAGGCGCTGAAGTTGCAATCGCATACTCAGAGAATATTGATGCAAAGAAGTTTAAGCCGATGCTCTCGCTCAAGCATAAGCTCTTTGACGTCCTTCTCTACTCAAAGATTCGCCACACTCTCGGTGGCCGTGTAGAAGCTGCGATTTCAGGAGGCGCTCCACTAGGTGCACGACTCGGTCACTTCTATCGCGGTGCTGGCATCACAATTCTTGAAGGTTATGGACTCACTGAAACAACTGCGGGCGCAACGCTCAATCTCAGCACAGACCTTCGCGTTGGTTCAGTTGGTAAGCCAATTCCAGGCACTTCAATCAAGATTGCAGAAGATGGTGAAGTCCTTATTAGTGGACCTATCGTGATGCGTGGCTACTGGCAGAACGATGCTGCAAATCAAGAGGTTTTCCAGGATCATTGGTTTAAGTCAGGTGACCTTGGTCGACTTGATGAGCAAGGATTCTTGTACATTACAGGTCGCAAGAAAGAACTCATTGTTACAGCCGGTGGCAAGAACGTTGCTCCTGCCGTCCTTGAAGATCGTTTGCGCGCTCATCCTCTTGTAAGTCAATGCATGGTTGTTGGTGACAACCAGCCATTTATTGCTGCCCTCATCACTATCGACCCAGAGATGATTAAGGGGTGGATTGCAGCTAACCATAAGACTGGCGCAACAGTTGCCACACTCGTCAACGATCCTGATCTCAATGCAGTGATTCAGACTGCTGTCGACGAAGCCAATAAAGCAGTCTCCAAGGCGGAATCGATTCGAAAGTTTGCAATCCTCCCTGATGATTTCACAATTGCAGGGGGTCAACTCACTGCGAAACTATCAGTCAAGCGTCACGTTGTTGCAGCTCAATACGCAGACACCATCGCAGCTCTCTACACAAAAGAGTAGGGGTATCACGCTTTAAAATTAAGGTGTAGCTATAGGAGTATCTCCCAAACTCTTAAGGGAGGAGTTCTTCGGTGGCTACAGATAGATATAAGCGCACCCGTTTCTTAGTTGTAGGTCACAAGGATTGCATCCCTGCTGAATTGGAGATCTTTCTCCTTCACCATGGCGCGCAATTGCAGCGTCATTTAACTTCCCTTCGTAGCGCTCTAGCGACACTTCGGACCGAGAAATTTGATTGCATATTCGTCGAGAGCGCTCTGGAAGATGGCGATGGTTTAATACTTGCTCCCACAATTAAGCGTGCTTCTCCTCGAACGATTGCGATACTGATTTCAAACGAGAACCGATGGGCCACCAGTGAGGCGGCGAGACAGTTAGGCTTTGATGAAATATTCCATCGAGATATGCCAGGCGCTTACATGTCTGATGAAGTTGAAGCCCTCCTGCAGAAACTCTCCCCTAGCAGCAGGGGCAAGAGCTTGATCGAATCTAGAATCCATCTCCTCTCCATACGAGAACGAGAGATTCTGATGGATATTGCTACCGGAGCAACAACACGTGAAATCGCGATGAAGAGACACAACTCAGAGGCAACGGTAAAAAGTCATCTCACATCGATTTACAGAAAACTGGATGTGCGCAATCGGGTCGAAGCAATTGCAGCGCTTCAGAATAATTAGAAGAGGGCGTTGAAGCGTTCTGACCAGTGGCGCCACTCCCACTCATCAATGATCCATTGACGTCCACGCTTGCCCATAGCTTTCGCTAACTCTGGATCTTCTAAAAGACGAATGACGCCTGCAGCAACTGCAGATGGGTTAAGTCCATCCACAGCGAATCCAGTCTCGCCCTCAAGCACGGCATCCGGTGCACCACCTGATAATCCCCCGATGACAGGAAGCTCACATGCACTTGCTTCAAGGTAGACGATTCCTAACCCTTCGACTTCAAGACCGGCTAATCGCGAACGACTTGGCATTGCAAAGATTTCACCGACAGAGATAAAGCGCGGAAGTTCGCTGTACTGCACACGTCCTACAAAGGAGATGTGTTGCAGGACGTTGAGCTGAATCGCTCGCTTATGAATGTGCTCAAGATGCGGTCCGACACCTACAAAGAGAAGATGTGCATCAGGAAAGGCAGAGACGATCTCGGGTAGAGCCTCAACCAAAGTGTCTTGACCTTTACGGTGTACTAATCGGCCAACGCTGACAATCACTCGTTTGCCTGCGAGATCCAGATCTTTTTTGAGTTGTTCCGCTGAATCACTTGGCGCAAAGTGCGAGGTATCAATTCCTGGCGCAATACGAACCATTGATTCTCGTGCCCTCGTTGAGAGAGAACGTGCAATTGCATTACGGGTAAAGCTTCCAAGATAGGTCAGCGTATCGACATACTTTCCAATACGGCGGATGGCGAGAGTGAATGGAAAGACCTTTGCCCACCAGACTTCATGTCCATGAGTTAGTGCAACAATTCTTCTCACACCTGCACGACGAAGACCTTTTGCAAGTAAACCTAGAGGTGCTGCAGCTCCAAAGAAAACCTTTGAAATTCCGCGCTCACGCACAAGTGCACGAACTGAGCGGCCTACTCGAGGAGTAGGAAGAAGAACCTTTGATCTATCGCGAATGACCTCAACTCCGAAGTTGCTCAACCATTGCCCATCGTAGGCGGCTGTATCACCTTGCGAAGATGTATAGACGATGACTGAGCCATGAGGCAATCGCTCGATTAATCCAATAACAAAAGTTTCGATTCCACCAGCACGAGGGCCGAAGTCATTGGTAATGCAGAGAATTTTTTCCTGATCTGGCATTAGAAGCGACGAACCGCTACCAATCTCTTGGATCCAAGCGACGATGCATCCGCAATCTTTACGCGGGAGCCAGATCGAGGTGCATGCACCATCTTTCCGCCACCGATATAGATTCCGACATGAGATACCGGTCGACCAAAGAAGAGTAGGTCTCCTGGCTTCTTCTGATTAAATGCAATCGACTTTCCCATGCGAGATTGCGCAGCAGATGAATGTGGAAGATTTACTCCTGCGCTTTGATAAGCGCGCATTGTGAGGCCAGAGCAATCCCAGTAAGTCATTCCATCTGCACCAAAGACGTATCGATCACCAATCTGCTTAAAGGCAAATTTGATGGCAAGTCCTGCGCGACCGGAAATTCCACCAAGTGATTTAGCCTGTGCAAGTGAGCTTGCCTGGTCGGCATCTTCCTGCTGTTGGGCAAGTTTTGCCAGACGCTCGCGATCTTCCTTCTTCAGCTTTGCAAGGATGGCTTCAGCCTTCTTCAACTTCTCTTGCACAACTGCGCTCTGCTGAGCCAGCTTCTTCTGCAAAACTTTTACCTGCGCCAGGCGGTCTGCAACCGTCATTGATGTTGCATTCAGCTTCTGGGTCGCTGATTGATACTTCTTGAGCTGAATAGATTTCTGACGAGTAATCGATTCGAGAGAACCAGCAGAGCTGAGATAGAGAGTTGGGTCGCTGGAGAAGAGGAGTTCTAGGCTCTGACTCAGAGATCCAGATTTATATTGGTTGACGGCGATCACACCAAGATTGCGAGAGATGGAGTCGACATTCTTGCCCTGGATAGCAGCTTGTGCCTGGATGCCATTGAGGCTGCGCTGCAAGGTTGCCAACTTCACCTTAGCCTCTTGAGCACCCTCAGCCGCAGCTGTCGCTTGATCTTGAAGGTCGTTGACCTGGGCCTGAATCTGAGCCAGAGTCGGAGCGGCTTGCGCGGAAGGAGGAATCAACCAAGAAAGTACGGCGGCTGTTGCCACTGCGCAGGCGCGTAGAGCCAGCTGGCGGATTCTCATTAGGGAAGGCTAACCAAGTAATTCCGCCAATCTCAACTCAAATCGGTGGCTCACGCTGAAAATATGGTGTGAATCTCGCTCAAGGCAGGTTTATTCTTCCCAAATGGCCGTTATCGCTTC
Source organism: uncultured Candidatus Planktophila sp. (assembly GCA_937975715.1). Lineage (GTDB taxonomy): Bacteria > Actinomycetota > Actinomycetes > Nanopelagicales > Nanopelagicaceae > Planktophila. The sequence goes on along the minus strand of CALJUA010000163.1, from coordinate 24,072 downwards.
ATTTCTTCTCGGAGCAAATGGCGCCTCCTCGTTAGGCGGAAAGTCATCGCACCTATCAACGCCAGCCGACCGCGCTCGTTTTCTAGCCCGACATCGTAGCGCCGGCGCCTTCATCATCGGCAAGCAGAGCGCACAGATTGAAAGTTACGAGAAGAGTTCAAAGCCAATCTTTGTCTTCACTAGAAATTTAGAGCCGCTCACCTTTCCTCATCCGTTGATGCAACAAGTTACCGTCGAGAGAAACCTTGCAGAAATTACACGACGAATTGATGAACGTATCGAAGAAGATATCGTCGTGGAAGCAGGCGGTCAGTTGCTGCTTGCGATGGTCAATGCAGGAGTGATTGACCAATTAGAACTTTCGATTTCGCCCATCAATGGTGATGGAAACTTCATTGAGAAAGATCACTTGCTCAAGAACTTCACCATCATCTCCGATGAAGAAATTGATGGAACGCGATTACTGCAATGCAGATATCAGGGCAACTCCACTGACAGCTAAAACAACGCCAATGTATTGCACTTTATGTAATCGTTCATGAAGGAAGATATACGCAAGTACTGCAGTCGCAATCGGATAGAGAGATCCGAGTACCATTGCAATCGACACCAGACCCTTCGTCGTTGCAACGCCGAGAAGTAGGTTGGCTGAGAAGTCAGCTACGCCTATTGCGGCGAGCAAAGGCAAATCTTTTCTTGTTACTCCCCCGAAACCTCGTGACTTAACGAAGTATGAAGCGCTGACTACAAATGTCGTCGCTCTCATCGTTGTCATCGTCAACAACGAACTCTCCTGCGAGCCGATAGCCATAAATGTCAGCGCCGCTCCGAAGCCGCACGCTGCCCCGAGTGCAAGAAGGACGGGTCGAACTGGAAGGCCTTGGGTAATCTCTGGACCGCTTGCAAGAAATCCTCCGATGACCGCTGCAATGACTCCCATAGTTACTGGCGTGGAGAGCCGGTCGCCTTCAATCACAAATGCAAAGAAGAGTGGAATTAAAACGCTAAGAGAACTGATCGGAGAGACAACGCCCATGCGTCCAGATGAGAGTCCTGCATAGAGACAGAGTAACCCTGCATAACCCGATAACCCGGCGAGAGCTCCATTAACGAGATAGCCCTGTGAACTCATCGATGGAGAAATCCATCCACCCGAGATCAGAATGAGCGCTATTCCACAGAGCAACCCAAAGGCTTGGTTGATTCCCAGAACTGCCATGCTTGGCAATCTCTTACTGAGATTTCCAGCGTGATAATCAGCACTGCCCCATAAGAGACTGGAGAGAAGAGCAAGGAGGGTCGCCATAGGCGCACCTTACCGAATCTTCACAGCTGACCTCCCAGTAAAAGGAGCCATTCATCTTTAGAATTGACCAGTGAATTCCCGCTCTCCTTTCTCTTTCGAATCGATGATTTCAATCATTCGAGAATTCACTCCGCGTGCAGAGATTGAGCTTGAAGAAGTTCCAGCTCCACAGAAACTCGCACAATATTCATTCGCTTTTACAGCCGATGTCAGCAACGGTCTATTCGGTGAGCAAGAAGATGAACTTGCATCTGGTCGCTTCGTCATTTTGCACGAACCAGGCGGACAAGATACGTGGGAAGGTGAATACCGCTGCGTGACATTTATGCGCGCCACAGTTGATTCGGATATGCAAGCAGATCCATTGCTACCTGAGGTCGGCTGGAATTGGCTGCTCGATAGCTTGCAAGAGGCAGATGCTCTCTACAGTGCACCCTCCGGAACTGTTACACGAGTGTCCAGTGCATCATTTGGAAAGCTCTCTTCTCGCCACGATGAATCTGAGATTGAGATTCGTGCCTCATGGTCACCGATTTTGACTACTCCAGAAGAACTCGTTCCTCACGTGCAAGCATGGTGCAACTTCATCAGCGAAGTTGCAGGTCTGCCTCCATTGGCTGAAGGCGTAGCTCCTATTAGTTCTGCTCGTCGACGTGGCTGAACTTCTCACAGCGCCATATCTGGGGCTTCCTGAACTTGTTTCCACACCAGAACAATTCGAGGAGATGCTCTCTCAACTTGCTGCGGGAAGCGGACCATTTGCAGTAGATGCAGAACGTGCATCAGGTTATCGATACAGCTCACGCGCATATCTCATTCAAATAAAGCGGACCGACGGCGGTCTCCATCTGATTGATCCCATTCCATTTGGAGTTGGCAGCCCGTACTTTGAAAAACTTAATCAACTATGGCAGGGCGAAGAGGTAATTCTTCATGCAAGTACACAAGATCTTCCATGTCTTCGTGAACTTGGTTTAAATCCCTCAATCCTCTTTGATACAGAATTAGCGGGTCGTTTGGTGGGTCTACCTCGAGTAGGTCTTGGTGCACTTGTTGAATCACTTCTCGATATTGGATTGGCAAAAGAACATTCCGCGCAAGATTGGTCGGTGCGACCTCTTCCGGAAGATTGGCTCAATTACGCCGCACTCGATGTAGAACTTCTCATCGAACTTCGCAATGAGATTGAGAAACTTTTAATAGAGAAGAAGAAGCTCCAGTGGGCTCGCCAAGAGTTCGCAGCAATCTTGACCGCTCCCCCTGCGCCAAAACGTATTGATCTATGGCGACGCACCTCCGGCATGCATAAAGTGAAGAAGCGCTCACAGCTTGCGGTTGTGAAGGCGCTATGGGAGGCGCGGGATGATCTCGCCGCCCACCTGGATATCTCTCCAGGCAGAGTGCTCTCCGATATGGCAATCTCCACCATCGCTTTGGCTAGCGATGCTTCACCAATTACAACCAAGCGCGAACTAGAAAAGGTTTTGCGACCAATCGGACTTCGCGCTCGTTGGTTTGAAAATACTCCCCGCTGGCTCAACGCTATAGCTGCGGCTCTCGCTCTTCCAGAAGAAGAATGTCCTCAATCACGTAGCAAGAGCGATGCGCTTCCACCAATCAAGTTTTGGCGTGATCGTTTTCCAGAGAAATACATCCCGCTCTCTCATGCCCGCTTTGAAATGGGAGTTAAGGCTTCCGAGCTCGAACTCCCCGTTGAAAATCTCCTCACACCTGAATTCTTACGACAGATCTGTTGGCAGTTGCCCGATCCGGCCGAAGTGGAACAACTGCTACGAAAGATGGGCGCCCGTGAGTGGCAGATTGAGGTTGCAGCGCCAATTCTGATGCACGCCCTTGAGCAAGATGAGCCGATGGAGCTTCCAGAGCCCGAAGAGGACACTCAAGTCTCCGAATAAAAGTTCGCCTTCCTCGTAGCCTTTTGGGCTACCGACGAGTAACCTAAAAGCCTCAACTCGTTGAAGGAGCCCTTGATGTCACGCACCGTTGTTCTCGTTGATGCCGTCCGCACGCCTTTTGGTAAGTCCGGTGGCGCATTTGTGAATACTCGAGCCGATGACCTGCTGATTCGCGCTATGCGCGGTCTCATCGAGCGCAACCCGTCTCTGCCCCTTAATCAGATTGACGATGTAGCAATTGCAGCTGCAACGCAGACTGGTGATCAAGGAATGAACATCGGTCGCAGCGCATCACTGCTTGCAGGATTACCCAACACAGTTCCTGGTTACTCCATCGATCGATGGTGTGCAGGTGCACTTACTGCGACAACAACAGTTGCCGGACAAATTGCAATGGGCGCAATTGATCTCGCTCTCGCAGGTGGTGTTGAGCATATGGGAAATCATCCAATGGGCGAACTCATGGATCCCAATCCTCGCTATTTGGCCGAAAAGATTGTTGACCCTGATGCAATGTCAATGGGTGCTACTGCCGAACGACTTCATGATCGATATCCGTCGATTACGAAAGAGCGTGCAGATCGTTATGCATTTAACTCACAGATGAAAACCGCGAAAGCTTACGAAGAAGGTTTGATTCAACGCGATCTCATTCCAACAGCAGCGCGATCTGAAGAACTTGGTTGGACTATCGTCTCTGCCGATGAAGGTCCTCGTCCAACAACAACAATGGAAGGGCTTGCGGGCTTAAAGACTCCATTCCGACCGGGTGGACGCGTCACTGCAGGAAATGCATCTGGCATCAATGACGGTGCAACCATCGCACTCCTAGCTAGTGAAGAAAAAGCCAAGGAGCTTGGCCTTCCTATTAAAGCGAAGTTGGTGACCTTTGCATTTGCAGGTGTAGAGCCTGAGGTAATGGGCTATGGACCAGTTCCTTCGACAGAGAAGGCCCTTGCTAAGGCAGGTCTGAAGATTTCTGATATCGGTGCCTTTGAAATTAATGAGGCTTTTGCGGTCCAGGTCATCGCTTTCCTTGAACATTTCGGAATCAGTGATGATGATCCTCGCGTTAATCCTTATGGAGGCGCCATCGCCGTTGGTCACCCCCTTGCATCATCTGGTGTTCGTTTAATGATTAATTTAGCTCGCACATTTGAAGCTCATCCAGAAGTTCAATATGGAATTACAACAATGTGTATCGGACTTGGCATGGGCGGAACAGTAATTTGGGAGAACCCACACTTCACAGGAGGAAATAAGTAAATGGCTACAGCTCTCGTGCTTCCAGAAGGTGCTCCTGAAGAAGTCATCACCGTTGCAAAGGTTCGCGATGTGGATCTGACTCCATTTGGTTTCAAGGGAATTCTTGCTCTTATCACTCTTGATAACGGACTCGATCACACACGTCCCAACACACTTGGTCCTCAATCCGTTGCATCGCTCGATGCGGCAATCACTGAAGCTCTCTCTCACAAACCGGCAGCAATTGCAGTAACCGGAAAGCCATTTATCTTTGCAGCAGGTGCAGATCTCTCTGCCATGTCATTTCTGACAGAGCGCGATCAAGCACTTGCTATCGGAAAGCTTGGACACGATGTCTTCCGACGCCTCGGTGAGATTGATATTCCAACCTTCTCCTTTATCAATGGCTTAGCCCTCGGTGGTGGACTTGAGATTGGACTTCATTCCAAGTACCGCACTCTCGCATCAACTGCATTTACCGCTCTTCCAGAGGTATTCCTTGGACTTGTTCCGGGATGGGGCGGTGCAACGCTGCTACCTAAGTTGATTGGTCCAGAGAAGGCTGTTCAAGTAATTATTCTCAACGCTCTCAATAACAACACCATGATGAAGGCGAAAGATGCGTTGGCGCTCGGCGTTGTCGATGCAGTATTCGAACCAGCTGACTTCCTCGAAAAGTCTTGTGGCTTTGCAGCATCCATCCTCTCGGGTGCAACAAAGATCGAACGTAAGGATTACAGCAACGATCCAGCATGGGATGCAGCACTAGCCACCGGTAAGGCGGCAGCACTCAAGAAATTCGGCGGTGCAGATATCGCATCTCCTCGCAAAGCTCTCGAACTTATTGCGGCATCTAAAACCTGCACCAATGGCGAAGGTTTTGATGCTGAGGATCAGGTTCTTGCAGATCTCGTGATGTCAGATCCGCTACGCGCATCTCTCTATGCATTCAATATGATTCAAAAGAAGCGCAAGAAGGTTGAGGGTGCTCCTAAGGCAAACCTTGCTCGCAAGGTAAGCAAGGTCGGTGTTGTTGGTGCAGGATTAATGGCATCTCAGCTAGCTCTTCTCCTAGTCCGCAATCTCAAGTGCCCTGTCGTAATGACAGATATCGATCAAGCTCGTGCCGATAAGGGTGTCGCCTGGGTTCATGCAGAGCTCACAAAATTGGTAGAGAAGAAGCGCATGAGCGCCGAGACCGCACAACGCCTTGCGGCACTTGTCACAGGTTCTGCCGACAAGTCCGTCTATGCAGGGTGTGACTTCGTAATCGAAGCAATCTTTGAAGAGTTATCGCTGAAGCAGGAGCTCTTCAAGGCTCTTGAGGAAATTGTCTCCCCTGAGTGCGTCCTCGCGACTAATACCTCATCCCTCTCCGTTGAACGTATGAGCGAGGGAATGAAAAACCCGGAGCGCGTTGTTGGCTTCCACTTCTTCAATCCAGTGGCAATCATGCCGCTGCTTGAAGTTGCTCGTACTTCAAAGACAGATGATGCAACGACTGCAACTGCGGTTGAGGTTGGTAAGAATCTGAAGAAGACCATGATCATCTGTAAGGATGCGCCGGGCTTCGTTGTGAACCGACTTTTGACTCGCTTTATGGGTGAGATCACCGATGCTGTTGATGAAGGAACCGATCCAGCCGTTGCAGATAATGCAATGCGCTCAATCGGTTTCCCAATGAGTCCATTTGAACTTCTCGGTCTCGTTGGTCCTGGAGTTGCTCTCCATGTTGCCGAAACTCTTCATGAGAACCTCGGTCCGCGTTATCGCATCTCTCCTACTATGCAGGCGATGGTCAAGGAGGGTGTAAAGACTTTCTATATCAAGAACGAAGATGGCTCTTGGGGTCCCAACCCTGCAGCGGTTGCCTTAATTCATAAGGGAACAACTCCGTCAACTGCAGATCAAGTACGCCACCGTGCGCTGACAGCTCTAGCTCAAGAGGCGCGCATGATGCTCGATGAAGGTGTTGTCTCTACCCCTGCTGAGATTGATCTCTGCATGTTGCTTGGTGCGGGATGGCCAATGCACCTCGGTGGAATCTTGCCGTTCTTAGATCGCGAGGGAATTAGCGAGTCTGCGGCCGGTCAGCGTTTTCATGCTCCGGGAATTGCATCGGTACTGAAGTAGAGCTCCACTCTACGATTTCTCGCGCAATCTTCTGAGCAGTGATTCCTAGATCTTCTAGGATTTCACCGCGCTTGGAGTGTTCGATAAATTCAAGTGGCACGCCGATGCTATGGATTGCTATTTCAAGTCGTGCATCACGGAACATCTCCGATAGCGAGGATGCTATTCCGCCATGGCGGATTCCATCCTCAATGACAACTACGCTCTTGTAGCGTTGTGCCATGGTGATCAGTGATGCAGGAAGTGGCTTTACCCAACGTGGGTCAATCACAGTTACGCCAACACCTTCACGATATGCCTGAGATGCTGCTTCAACTGCAAGTGGTGCCATAGCACCGACGCTGACCAGCAATACATCCGCGCTCTCGCCACGATAGAGAACATCTACGCCATCACGACTTTCAAAGGCAGGTATATCTGCATGCACTGCGCCCTTTGGAAAGCGAAGGAGCGTTGGGCGGTCGTTAATCTCAAGTGCTTCAGCTAGTGCCTGGCGAAGTCGCGCACCATCACGAGGGGCTGCAACTGCCAAGGTAGGAACAATTCCAGTAAGAGCCATATCCCAAATACCATGGTGTGACGGTCCATCATCTCCTGTCACGCCTGCTCGATCGAGAACAAAGGTGACGCCAGCGCCGTGTAGTGCAACATCGAGAAGCAATTGATCGAAGGCGCGATTGAGGAATGTTGAATAGACCGCAACAACTGGGTGTAGGCCCGCATATGCCATACCTGCGGCACTTGTTACTGCATGCTGCTCTGCAATTCCCACATCGATTGTGCGCTCTGGGAATGCCATCTGGAACTTATCGAGGCCAGTTGGACCGAGCATGGCCGCGGTAATTGCAACAATATCTTGACGCGTCTCGCCGATAGTTAATAGTTCATCGGCAAAGACATCAGTCCAAGAAGTTTTACTCGCTTTAACAGGTAAACCTGTTTCGGGATCGACTATGCCGACAGCGTGGAACTTTTCGGCCTCATCTGCAATGGCAGGGCTATATCCGCGCCCCTTTTCAGTGATGACGTGCACCAATACAGGCTCGCCGAATTCTTTTGCCTGCTGTAGAGCGCGATCCATCGCAGCAATGTCATGTCCGTCGATAGGGCCAATGTATTTAAGGCCGAGATCTTCAAACATGCCTTGAGGAGCAACAATATCTTTGATGCCCTTCTTCATTCCGTGAAGAGTTTCAAAAATAGGTGCCCCTACGACAGGAGTCTTCTGAAGAACTTCCTTACCCCAATCCAAGAAGCGCTCATAACCTTGTGTCATTCGAAGAGTAGAGAGATGCTGTGCGAGTCCACCAATAGTTGGAGAGTAAGAACGTTCGTTATCGTTTACAACGATTACCAAATTGCGATTTTCCGCAGTTGCAATGTTATTAAGCGCCTCCCATGACATTCCGCCAGTGAGTGCGCCATCTCCTACAACGACAACTACGTGGCGATCTCTCTGACCTGTCAGTGCAAAGCCACGAGAGATTCCATCGCCCCAAGAGAGTGCAGTCGATGCATGTGAATTTTCAATAACGTCGTGATCGGATTCGCGACGATTGGGATATCCAGCAATACCGCCTCGTTGACGTAGCCCATCAAACTTATCTGCGCGCCCTGTCACGATCTTATGAACGTATGACTGGTGACCAGTATCGAAGAGCACGAGATCCTTCGGTGAGTCAAAGGTGCGGTGGATTGAGAGCGTGAGCTCTACGACTCCGAGATTGGGTCCGAGGTGACCACCGGTACGTGAAACTTTCTCAACTAAGAAGGCGCGAATCTCTGCACTGAGCTCTGCAAGTTGTGCATGGCTGAGCGCCTTGAGGTCTTGTGGACCTTTCAGTGATTCGAGCATAGAGGTGAGTCTAAGTCACCCGCGAAGAGAACGTAACACGTACTGCATGATGCCGCCGTGGCGATAGTAGTCAGCCTCGCCCGGTGTATCAATGCGTACTTTTGCTGCGAAAATCTTATCCCCCGCAGCGACCTGTACCTCTTTTGGAATTCCACCATCGTTGAGGGCGGTGATACCTGAGATCGTAAAGGTCTCTTCGCCAGTGAGGCCGAGAGATTGTGCATTCTGACCATCTACAAATTGCAATGGAAGAACGCCCATACCGATGAGGTTGGAGCGGTGAATACGTTCGAAGCTCTCAGCAATCACTGCACGGACTCCGAGCAGCGCTGTTCCCTTCGCCGCCCAGTCACGTGAAGATCCTGAGCCGTACTCCTTGCCTGCAAGGATGACGAGTGGAGTTGATGCTGCTTGATATGCAACAGATGCATCATAAATTGTTGACTGCTCGCCATTGTTGAGGAAGTTGCGAGTGAATCCGCCCTCAACGCCATCAAGAAGCAGGTTCTTCAAACGAATGTTGGCAAAAGTTCCGCGAATCATTACTTCATGATTGCCACGACGAGATCCGTAAGAGTTAAAGTCCTTACGATCGACGCCATTGGCTTCGAGATACTTACCTGCTGGTGAATCCGCCTTGATATTTCCTGCAGGTGAGATGTGGTCAGTTGTTACAGAATCGCCAAGGATTGCAAGTACACGAGCACCTGCAATGTCCTTTACAGGAGTTGGCTGTGCAGGCATTCCTTCGAAGTAAGGAGGCTTACGAACATAGGTTGACTTTGGATCCCACTCGAATGTATTTCCAGTGGGCGTATCAAGTGACTTCCAGCGATGATCGCCATCGAAGACACTTGCGTAATCCTTGGTAAACATCTCTGATGAGATTGATGAGTCGATAACATCTTGAATCTCTTGCGCTGATGGCCAGATATCCTTCAAGAGAACTGGGTTGCCATCCTTATCAGTGCCCAATGAATCAGTTGCGAAATCGTGATCCATTGTTCCGGCAAGTGCGTATGCAACGACAAGTGGTGGTGATGCCAAGTAGTTCATCTTCACATCTGGGCTGATGCGACCTTCAAAGTTACGATTACCTGAGAGAACTGCTGTAACAGCGAGATCGTTCTCGTTTACCGCCTTGCTGATCTCTACTGGAAGCGGTCCTGAGTTTCCGATACAGGTAACACAGCCATAACCAACGAGGTTAAAGCCGAGCGCCTCCATGTAAGGAGTAAGACCTGAACGATCGTAATAATCAGTAACGACCTTTGATCCTGGTGCAAGAGTTGTCTTTACCCAAGGCTTTGACTTGAGACCTTTTTCTACAGCCTTCTTTGCAAGAAGCGCCGCGCCAATCATCACTGATGGGTTTGATGTGTTGGTACAAGAGGTAATCGATGCGATAACCACATCGCCATTCTTTACCGTTGTCTTATTTGCTCCCACTGATACTGGGTATGCCTCTTTACCTGTCTTCTCTGAGTAGTAAGTCGGAAGGATGTCTTCAAACTTCTTCTTTGATTCAGAGATAGAAATACGATCTTGCGGACGCTTTGGTCCAGCAATAGATGAAACAACTGTTGAGAGGTCGAGTTCAAGATGTTCTGAGTACCGTGGAGTTGCAGCTGGGTCGAACCACAATCCCTGCGCCTTTGCATACTGCTCGACAAGCGCAACTTGATCTTCGCTGCGACCTGTTAGGCGTAGATAGCGAAGTGTCTCTTCGTCGATTGGGAAGATTGCACATGTTGAACCATATTCAGGTGACATGTTTCCGATAGTTGTGCGGTTCGCCATTGGAACAGCTGTAACACCAGGACCGTAGAACTCAACGAACTTGCCGACTACACCATGCTTACGGAGCATCTCTGTGATGACAAGTGCCATATCTGTCGCTGTTGTTCCGACTGGAAGTGAACCCTTGAGCTTGAAACCGACTACGCGCGGAATCAACATTGAAACTGGCTGACCGAGAAGTGCGGCCTCTGCCTCGATGCCACCGACGCCCCAGCCAAGAACACCAAGTCCATTAACCATCGTTGTATGTGAATCTGTTCCGACGACTGTATCTGGGTAAGCGCGAAGAACTCCATTGACGTTGCGAGTCATTACAACGCGTGCGAGGTATTCAATGTTTACCTGGTGCACGATTCCTGTTCCGGGTGGAACAACCTTGAACTCATCAAATGCGCCCTGGCCCCAACGCAAGAAGCGATAACGCTCGCGGTTGCGCTCGTATTCGATATCTGTGTTCTGCTCAAATGAATCTTTGGTTCCGAAGACATCGGCAATAACTGAGTGGTCGATAACAAGCTCTGCTGGAGCGAGTGGGTTGACCTTTGAGGCATCTCCCCCAAGCTCGACGATCGCCTCGCGCATGGTTGCAAGGTCGACAACGCAAGGAACGCCAGTGAAGTCCTGCATCACAACACGTGCGGGCGTAAATTGAATTTCGGTATCAGGTTCGACAGATGGATCCCACATCGCTAGAGCTTTGATGTGTTCTGCGGTGATGTTTGCACCATCTTCAGTGCGAAGCAGATTCTCGAGCAGCACTTTGAGCGAGAATGGAAGATCACTTGCACCCTCTACTTGAGAGATATCAAAGATCTCGAACTCCTTACCTGCAACGGTGAGGTTCTTCTGTGTTCCGAGGGAGTTCTTGCTCATGGTCGCACCTATCTACCTAAAAGTATCTTGACGTCAAGATACCTTAGAAAGGGTGAAGAGCGCAATAGATTCGATGTGGTGAGTCATCGGAAAGAGATCGAGGGCGCGGATATCTTCTAAGTGATAACCAATTTCTCGAAGATATGTAACATCGCGAGCAAGTGCTGCAGGATCGCACGCAACATAGACGATTGCACGAGCTGCTATTTTTCCTAACGCTTCAATGACAGGCCTACCCGCGCCGGTACGCGGTGGGTCAAGAACAATGAGATCTGCTCGCTTAAATTTGCGAATCTCTTTTGCAACGTCTCCAGTATGTACATGCACATTGGCGGCGCCTACAAAATTAATACGAGCATCGTCAGTTGCGCTTGCGCTACCTTCAACAATATCTACTCGACCGCCTGGACCGATGATGGGAAGTGCTGCACCAGCAAAGAGACCGACTCCCCCATAGAGATCAAGTAGATGATCTCCCGCTTTTAAATCAGCGAATTCCAAGACCGCGCTGACGAGAGCTTCAGGTGCATTGATATTGCTCTGCCAGAATGATGATTGAGAAACGGTGTACTCAACCTCATTGACGCGGTACTTCAGCGAAGACGGGCCTTCAACAACTTTAGGAGTAGCTCGTTGAGCAGTTCGGCTATCTCTTTGTTCCATAACCGAGACCGTGCGATCTCCGTCAGTTCCGAGAGAAACTTCAATTCGTTTATTCGAATGAATTTTCTCAAAGGGAAGCGTCTCAATATCAATCTCAGGGATAAGCACTGGACAGGTATTGATTGCGATGACTTCATTGCTGCGAGAGCCTTTAAATCCAACCTCTCCACGCGCGTTGGAAGATGCCGCATAACGAGTGCGCCAATTCAGAGGTGATGAAACCTCTTCTACCTCTATATCTACTTCCATCTTGGCGATACGTGCAAACTGCTCGGAGATGACCTCGGACTTTAATTCACGTTGCCGCGCAATATCGATGTGCTGGAAATCGCAGCCTCCGCATTTACCAGCAACATGACAGGCAGGGGTGATTCTCGCGCTACTTGGCTCGATGACTGCTACGACATCAGCCCGAGCAAATGATTTTTCAACTCCTGTAATTTCTACCTCTACGACTTCGCCAGGAATACCGTGACGAACAAAGATCACAGCGCCTTCATGCCGAGCGATGAAATGACCCCCGTGGGCAACCTTCTCAATCTCCACTCGGAATATTTCACCGATATGGAGAGATTTTCGCGTTGATTCGGTCATAGAGCTAAGAGTAAGGGAGTAAGTTATGCCTATGCACGTAGTCATCATGGGTTGCGGTCGCGTTGGTTCATTGCTCGCTCTCGAGCTTGAAGCTAACGGCCATTCTGTAGCTGTTATCGATCAATCCAAAGAGGCTTTCCGCCGACTTGGTCCTGATTTCAAGGGACGCACCGTCACTGGCGTTGGATTCGATCGCGATACATTGCTTGAGGCAGGTATCGAAGGTGCAGATGCATTTGCTGCAGTCAGTAATGGCGATAACTCCAACATCCTTGCAGCTCGCGTTGCCCGCGAGAGTTACGGCGTCACCAATGTTGTGGCTCGTATCTATGACCCAGGCCGCGCTGAGATCTATCAGCGTTTAGGTATTCCAACAGTTGCAACAGTTATCTGGGCCACTGATCAAATCATGCGTCGACTTGCTCCTGAAGGCTCACGCTCTGAATGGCGTGATGCCAGCGGAACAGTTCAGCTCACTGAAGTCCACCCACATCTCGATTGGTTTGGACGCCCGATTACAGATATTGAAAAGGCTGCTGATTTGCGCGTCGCTTTCTTGACTCGACTTGGCGAAGGATTGATTCCTGATGAGAGCACCGTTCTTCAAGACGGCGATTTGATTCACATCATGGTGCGCGATGAAAAACTTGCAGAGGTAGAAGCGATTCTCGGAAAGTCACCGGAGGCATAAAAGATGCGTATTGCTATTGCTGGTGCTGGAAATGTAGGTCGCGCTATTGCTCGCGAACTTCTCGACAATGGCCACCGCGTTCTCTTGATTGACCGCGACCCAAAGGCGCTCAAGCTTGAATCTGTCCCTGACGCTGAGTGGCTGATGGCCGATGCATGTGAGATTGCATCTCTCGATAAGGCGAGCCTCAATGATTGCCAAGTTCTGGTTGCTGCAACAGGTGATGACAAGGTCAACCTTGTTGCATCTCTTCTAGGAAAGACCGAATACGGAGTTCCTCGTGTTGTTGCACGAATTAATCATCCAAAGAACGAATGGCTCTTCGATCACTCATGGGGTGTAGATGTTGCTGTATCGACTCCGCGCATTATTGCCGCTCTCGTTGAAGAGGCAGTCAGCGTCGGAGATGTTGTCCGCCTCTTCTCTTTCCGAAAGGGTCAGGCAAATCTCGTCGAGCTCACTCTCCCAGATACCTCTACTTGTATTGGTAAGACAGTTGAAGAAGTTGAACTTCCAGATGATGCATCACTTGCTGCAATCGTGCGCGATGGTCGTGTAGTCACACCAACTCCATCAGATGTCTTTGTCGCAGGTGATGAGCTTCTCTTCGTTGCATCAGCAGTTGCTGAAGGGCTTTTGAAGGATTGCTTTATCTCTAAAATTTAGTCCTGGTGGTGTTTTGTAATAGGCACGTTCTTCAAGATTAACCAGGTCGCATATCCTGTTGCAAGAAATAGCGGGTAACCCATGGCAAGATTTACTGTTCCTAAGAGATTGACGTTGCCGCTCTTATAAATCGGATATTGAACCGCGATACGAGCAAAGAAGAGCCCAACCCATAACCAACCCACGCGAATATAGGCAGCTTTACGCGCTGGATCATTTCTCCAGAGAAGGTTCTCGCCAAGAATAGGTCCAAGCATCAGACCCAAAATCGGCCATCCCGCAAGGTTTGCAATCAGATAAACCATTCCGTAGCCGAGGTTCGTCAATAACTTTGGAACAAAGAGATCGCTCGGATTTCCTGTGCGATTAGCAAACCATGCACAGATGAGCGCACCGATGAGACCGCTAAAGGCGTGCTGCACCGTATCGCGCATCGCTAAGCGAATGATTGTCAGAATAATAGAAACAGCCACCGATGCATAGAGCGCATCATGTAAATCGTGGCGCACATTAAAAACGACAAGGAAGATGATGGAAGGAATTCCAGAGTCAATCAGACCCTTCTTGCCGCCAAATGCAGCTAATACTTTGTCGCGGTCTTCATGGTTATTCATGCTCGACCTGTCGATCCGAAGCCCCCATCGCCGCGTCCAGAACCTGGAAGGCTTTCGACTTCAACGAACTCTGCGCGTTCAACTTTCTGGAAGACCAACTGCGCGATGCGATCGCCGCGCTTAAATGTTACTGACTCACTTAGATCGTGATTGATCATGATGCATTGAAGTTCGCCGCGGAAAGCTGCATCAACCGTGCCTGGTGCGTTGACCATCGTGACCCCATGCTTGATAGCAAGACCCGAACGCGGATGTACGAGCGCAACATAGCCATCAGGAAGTGCAATGGAAATTCCTGTTGGAACAAGAGCGCGTTGACCAGGTTCAAGAGTGATGTCGATACGAGAGTAGATATCTGCTCCGGCATCTCCGCCCTTTGCATAATTGGGAAGCGGTAGATCGGAATCGAGGCGAGTGATTAATACCTGAAGCGCGCTCATGGATTAATGTTAAATTCTGGATCGACGAATGAGAGAAGTTCAGGATTAGCTTTGATTGCAGTGATGTATTCGGCAGGAGCGTTCTCCAAGAAGTGCTTCATCGGCACAATAACAAAGAGCGACGCAGCACGCACTGCAATCGGACCATCTGCTCCCCCAATGCGACCTTCCGCCTCTGAATACACCTTGCGACCTTGCTGCCCGACGATGCGAGCAGAGATATATAGCGTGGTTCCGATAGGAACTGGTGCGAGAAAATCAGTTTCGAGGCGAGCGGTAACGGCAGGTGCGCGGAGCAACCACATTAACTTTCCGAGTGCTTCATCAAATGCTAATGAGAGCAATCCACCATGAGCTAATCCAGGTGCGCCTTGATGATTTTCGGTAACGGTAAATTGTGCAGAGATTGTGAGGCCTTCACCCACACGAGCTTTGAGGTGTAGACCAGTCGGATGGAGATCGCCACAACCGAAGCAATGTTTGAAGTGAGAAGGAAGTTCAGATCCAGTCGCCGGTGATTCTGGGTGGCGATTGGGGATGATCGAACCTTCCGGAGGCGTTGTACTTGATACTCGGCTCATGGCGTAAGGCTACTTTATAGAGGAGCCACTAACCTAGTGCCGTGAGCTCAACTACGGTATTTAAAGAAGTGATTCGCCCCCCATTCTGGTTAATCTCCTTCATCTATTTCATGCTCTTCTCGTTGGTCATCGCTATCTGGGCTGCATTTGATAACAACGCCGCCATCAACGCCTTCGCGATTTCTATCGTTCTTGGCGCGGTGGCTTTTTACAAGATGACTTCAACGATTGAGATTAAAGATGGAGAACTTCGTGTTGGTAAAGCTCATATCCCTTTGAGATATCTCGGCGATGTAGAAATAATAGAAAAGAAAAATTTCAGTTTTCAGCGCACGCGAGGCGCAGATCCTGCCGCCTACTTTGCCACAACTTTCTGGGTTTCAGAAGGTGTGAAAGTAAAAGTCAATGACGAAAGAGACCCAACACCATATTGGTTAATTTCAACAAAGAGGGCCGAGCAACTTGGAGAAGCTTTAAAGAGTTAAGCGCAATCCTTACAGACTGCCTTAGCGCCTTCGCCCTTGGCAAGTTGTGTCATGTGATGAATCAAGTAGCACCGTGAACATGTAAATTCATCAACCTGCTTTGGAACAACGCGAACAGCGAGTTGTTCACCAGAGAGATCTGCACCTGGAAGTTCAAGATTTTCCGCAGCTTCTGCTTCATCTACATCGATCTGACCTGATTGAGCGTCAGCGCGCTTGGCTTTGAGTTCTTCGAGGGATTCCTCATGTAGTTCCTCATCGGTCTTCCGGGGTGTGTCGTAGTCAGTAGCCACTTTATGTATCTCCTCTTACCTCTCGAGCATCAGTTTCGATGCGAGCTGTCCCCCGCGTGCGAATAGTTACCTATATTCTTTGGAATTACCTGTTAGAACCGCCGGCGTGTCGTGTTTATTCCCCCACCTATAGGAAAAGCCCTAGACGCGAGGTTCAGAGGCCTTCTTAGCAGCTTCCGCTAGCGCGCCATCGGCATAGCCGCGGATATGCGTACCCTCGGGGAGGTGCTCCTCAAGGAGAATCTCTCCGGATTCATGAATCGCATGAACCAAATCGCCACGATCGTAAGGAATAACAAGATCGATCTCCACACTGGGGTGCGGAAGCGACTTTTCGATTGCGTGAATCAATCCATCAATACCAAAACCTGATTTAGTTGAGAATGCATAACTGTTCTTCTCTTTGCGAAGAAGCTCCATTACAACTTCTGGCGCTGCTATATCAACTTTATTGATAGCAATAATTTCCGGAATTGAGCCGCCACCGATTTCATCGATGACCTGACGCACCGCGCGAATTTGCTCGAATGGATCAGGGTGTGAACCATCGACTACGTGAACAATCAGATCCGCACCAGAAACTTCTTCAAGAGTTGATTTAAAGGCATCAACCAATTGGTGTGGCAGGTGGCGAACAAATCCGACTGTGTCTGAGAGCGTATAGACGCGACCTTCAGCTGTTTGCGCTTTACGAACAGTGGGATCAAGAGTTGCAAAGAGTGCATTCTCAACCAGCACACCTGCTCCGGTGAGCGCGTTAAGTAGTGAAGATTTACCGGCATTGGTATATCCGGCAATCGCGACAGAAGGAATATTGTTACGGCGACGCTCTTGACGCTTGGTATCGCGAGCGATCTTCATCTCGCTGATTTCACGGCGAAGCTTCGCCATCTTGTCACGAATACGACGTCGGTCTGTCTCGATCTTTGTCTCACCAGGACCACGACCACCGATACCGGCTCCACCCGCTGCACGACCACCTACCTGGCGCGAGAGCGAATCTCCCCAACCACGAAGGCGTGGAAGCAAATATGCAATCTGTGCGAGTTCGACCTGAGCTTTACCTTCACGGCTCTTGGCATGCTGTGCGAAGATATCGAGAATCAACGCTGTTCGATCGACAACCTTTACCTTCAATTTATCTTCAAGGGTACGAAGTTGTGACGGTGAAAGCTCGCCGTCACAGATGACAGTATCTGCGCCAGTCGAGCGAACAATCGCCTTTAAATCTTCGAGCTTTCCAGCACCGATATAGGTAGATGGATCTGGCTTATCACGACGCTGAATAAGACCTTCAAGAACTTCTGATCCGGCTGTCTCTGCAAGTGCTTTCAACTCTGCGAGAGAGTCATCGGCCATCTCGGCACTGCCCTCTGTCCAAACTCCGACCAAGACAACACGCTCTAATTGAAGTTGGCGATACTCAGCTTCAGAGATATCTTGAAGTTCGGTTGAGAAACTCTTAACACGGCGAAGCGCGTGACGATCTGATAAATCCTGTTGGCTATCAACTTCATCGATTTCATCTGCATCAAAGTCTGCTGCGGCTCGTGCGCTTTCACGCAGAAGGTCATCAAAGAGTTTGTCGTAGCTATCGTCAGATGTGGTCATGAAAGAAATCTGCTGACGTCATGATCTTCAAGTAGTACCGCTGGACCTGTCAGTGTTGCATTGGAGTGTCCATCAATATCAACTACTAGACGACCACCAGGTGGGTAAATCACCCAGCGAGATGGCAGTGACCCCCCTGACTTCAGCGTTGCTGCAAGCGCCACTGCGCAGGTTCCGGTTCCGCAGGATTGGGTCTCTCCACTTCCGCGCTCGTGCACGCGCATCTTCGCCTCATGATTGGGAAGAAGCTCAACGAATTCAACATTGACACCTTCAGGGTATGAAGATGCTGGATCTACAACAGGTGCGACTTCCAGAGACCCAAGAGAAGAGAGGTCATCGGTAAAGACAACAGCATGAGGGTTACCGATATTGATATTGAATCCTTCATAGGTGCGGCCATTTGCTGTGGCAGAGACTGCTTCGCTCTCGTCATAGACCTTACCCATATTGACTGAGATGTCGTCGTCAGCGGGAACTCGCAGGTGTTTGATTCCTGCGCGAGTATCGATGGCAAAGATCCCTTCTCGTTGATGACCCTTGGCAACAAGGTAACGTGCCATGACCCGAATACCGTTGCCGCACATTTCAGCAATCGAACCATCTGCATTGCGATAGTCCATAAACCATTTGCCGTCATCGCCCTTGATGATGCGAATCATCCCGTCGGCGCCGATGCCCGATGTGCGATTGCACATTGCAGCTACCTGAGGAGCTGAAATATCTAATTGATTGTCAGGGTCAAAGAGGATGACAAAGTCATTGTGTGTACCGTGGCCATAAGTGGCGATTACTGGGCTTTGCATATGGTTAGAAGTCTAGTCTTTCATCGATAAAAGGGAGGCGTGGAACGCCATCGCCAATCCATTGAATCCGCTGATCTCGCTTAAACCAGGTCTCTTGGCGACGGACATATTGACGTGTGGCCACGATTGTTTCTTCAATTGCTTGCGCCTCGGAGATATCTCCGTTGATCATCGAGATCACCTGGGCATATCCAATCGCACGTTGAGCTGTTGCTCCTTCAAGCAATCCTTGGGTGATGAGAGTTTTTACCTCATCAACGAGCCCTTGATCGAACATGCGATGGACTCGCGCTTCAATGCGAGGAGCCAGCGAAGTGCGCTCCATAGATAGACCAATATGAAGCGCATCGGGATAGCGAAGACTTGTATCGCTAGGCAAGTTTGCCGAATACGGCTTGCCAGTTACTTCAATAACTTCAAGTGCACGAATAATGCGACGTATATTGGCAGGCTCGATTGCATCTGCTGCCTCTGGGTCCAGCACTCGAAGACGCGAATAAAGTTCAGCGGTGCCAAGTAGTCCTGCCTCGTCTTCCAATTTCTTGCGAAGAGCAGGGTCTGTCTCAGGGAAATTCATCTCATCGATAATGGCTTTTATATAGAGACCTGTGCCACCAACAATGACTGCAGCTTTACCATCTGCGCGAAGTTGATCTACTGCAGCACGAGCCAAGCCTTGATACGAAGCAACAGATGCATCTTGGCTGACGTCGAGGATATCCAGTAGATGATGCAGGATTCCCTGGCGCTCAGCGACAGTCAATTTTGCTGTGCCGATATCCATTCCTTTGTAGAGCTGCATCGAATCAGCATTGATGATCTCGCCGTTGTATTTACGAGCGACTTCAAGTGCTAGATCGCTCTTTCCGGTAGCGGTGGGACCACAGATAATGATGACTGGTGCTGGCATGGTTACTTTTTAACCGTAGGAATTCCAAGCATGGTCGGTGCAGGTCCGCTGCCTTCACGAGTACTTGCTTCAAACGCATCTCCCCCGCGGGTGCGCGTAACTGTGATTGGTTTACCAATCAAATAGTGGGCAGATGCTTCTGTAATTTCAACATCGACGAAATCGCCAGGGCGCACACCTTCGATAGGTTCGAAGTGAACGAGGCGGAAATCTTCAGAGCGACCTGTAATGCGACCACGATCTCCATCGCGTCGACCTTCAATCTCATTGACCATAACTCGATGAGTTGTACCGACAGCACGTGTATTAATCGCAAGCGAAATCTTCTGCAAGTGTTCGTGCAGACGGGTGTAACGCTCTCCCACAATTGCTTCATCTACCTGGTTTGGCATGACCCCTGCTGGTGTACCAGGACGAATCGAATACTTATATGTGTATGCAGCCGCAAATTCGGCCTTAGTTGCGAGATCCATTGTTGATTGGAAATCTTCTTCGGTCTCGCCAGGGAAACCGACAATGATGTCTGTTGTAATCATGGCATGTGGCAGAGCAGTACGGACTCGATCGAGAATTCCAAGATACTTCTCGCTGCGGTAAGAACGTCTCATCGCCTGCAATATTGAATCTGAACCTGACTGAAGAGGCATGTGAAGGTGGGGCATGATGTTGGGAGTTTCCACCATCGCCTCAATGACGTCATCGGTGAAATCACGTGGGTGCGGTGACATAAAGCGAATGCGCTCAAGGCCTTCAATGGCTCCGACATCGCGCAACAACTTTGCGAATGCGCCTTTCTTGCCCGCTTCAACACCATAGGCATTGACGTTCTGGCCTAACAAAGTAATCTCAATAACACCTTGCGCGACAAGTGCTTTCACTTCTGCAATCACATCTTCAGGTTCGCGGTCTTTCTCAGGACCACGCAGCGCTGGGACGATGCAGAAGGTGCAGGTGTTGTTACATCCGACCGAAATAGAGACCCACGATGTGGAAGATGAGAATCGTCGTGCAGGAAGAGTTGAAGGGAAATGCTCGAGGGCCTCAAGAATTTCGATCTGTGACTCTTCCTCGATACGAGCGCGCTCAAGCAGAACAGGAAGCGAGCCCACATTATGGGTTCCAAAGACAACATCTACATATGGAGCCTTCTTCAGAATTGTTGATTGATCCTTCTGCGCCAAGCATCCACCGACGGCAATTTGCAGCGATGGATTAGCTTTCTTGATTGGCGCTAAGAAGCTTAAGTTTCCGTAGAGTTTGTTATCTGCATTTTCACGAACTGCACATGTATTGAAGACGACGATATCTGCCTGTTCGCCTTCAGCCACCGGCACGTGACCTGCTGCATCAAGTAATCCGGCAATACGTTCGGAGTCATGGACATTCATCTGACAGCCGTAGGTCTCAACGAGATATGTGCGTGCCATTTCTAACGATTCTTCTTGGCGCGCTCTTGGGCTTGCTCTGCACGCCACTTGGCGATCGCTGCATGGTTACCGCTTAATAGAATTTCAGGGACTTCAATGCCGCGCCATTGCGCTGGCTTGGTGAAGTTGGGGTATTCGAGGTAACCCTCTTCATTGTGCGACTCTTCGGCAAGAGAATCAGGATTACCGAGCACACCTGGAATAAGTCGAGTGATTGCTTCAATCATCACCATCGACGCAACCTCTCCCCCACCTAAAACATAATCACCGATGGAATATTCATGAACGCGGATGTTGCGAGCTGCAAATTCTGGCTGTGAGTAATACTGACGAATGCGATCATCGATGCCTTCATAGCGACCACATGCAAAGATCAAATGGGAGTGCGAGGAAAACTCTTGCGCGACAGGCTGCGTGAATTTTTTTCCCGCAGGTGTAAGGATAATCAAATCTGTTTCATCAACCATCAAAGGGTCAAGCGCCTTGCCCCAGACCTCGGGTGACATCACCATTCCGGCGCCACCACCATAAGGAGTGTCATCGACAGAACCATGTACACCTGTAGCGTGATCGCGGAGGTTGTGTACCTGAATATCGACAAGACCTGCGCTCTGAGCTTTGCCTAGTAATGAGAGATTGAGCGGCGAAAGGTATTCAGGAAATATCGAGATGACATCAATCTTCATTAGATGGCACCTGAAATTTCTGGAGGAATAACTGTCATGCGCTTATTGCGTACATCAACTGTCGGAACCAATTGATGTACGAAAGGAATCATGACTTCACCTGTAGCTGTTTTGATTGCTAGGACATCTTGACCTGGCAGGTTGAGCACCTCAGATACTGTGCCGAATTCAGAGCCATCTTCAAGAAATGCTGTGCAGCCGATGAGCTGTAGGACGTGATAATCATCTTCGTCATAGCCAGGTGCATCGATATCGACGTCGGCATAGAGAAGCTCATTACGGAGCTCTTCTACCTGATTGCGATTTTCGATTCCCTCAAAGCCCAAGAGCAGGATTCCGTTGTGTACACGTGCAGAAGCCACGGTGAGAACACCGTGGCTATCTGTCTCTAAACGTGCACCGAGTGCGAAACGATCTTCCGCTTCATCTGTTCGCACTTCGATAGTTGCCTCACCGAGAATTCCGTGGGCTTTACCGATACGTCCTACATTGAGGCGCATGAGTACCTTCTAATTAAATTAGCGAAGTTCGTCAGTATCAATAAGATCAACGCGAACTGAACGACCAGCGAGCGCGCTTACGACTGTGCGAAGCGCCTTTGCTGTACGACCGTTACGACCGATGACCTTACCGATATCTTCAGGATTGACGCGGACTTCGAGAGTTGCCCCACGACGACCGTTCTTCTCCTTGACGTTGACATCGTCAGGGTTATCTACGATTCCCTTAACGAGGTGCTCGAGAGCTTCGTCAATCATAATTATTCTGCTGGAGTTTCAGCTGGGGTTTCAACCGCAGCTTCTGTCTCTACAACTTCAGCTGGAACCTCTGCCACCTCAGCGACAGTCTCTGGCTCGGACACCTCTACGACTGGAGCTTCCTCTACAGCTGGAGCTGATTTCGCAGCCAACTTCTCCTGTGCCTTCTTCTTAAGAGTTGTTGCGCCTTCTGCAGGCTCTGATGCCGCTGCCTTAACAGCTGCCTCGTATGCAATGCTCTTAGCAGGCTTTGGTGCTGCAACCTTGAGAGTTCCTTCTGTTCCTGGAAGACCCTTGAACTTCTGCCAATCGCCAGTCACCTTGAAGAGTGCTGCAACTGCTTCAGTTGGCTGTGCGCCAACGCCGAGCCAGTACTGAGCGCGCTCAGAGTTAACCTGAATGATTGATGGTTCTTGTCCCGGTACATAACGACCGATCTCTTCGATTGAGAGACCGTTACGCGCCTTGCGTGAATCTGTCACGACGATGCGGTAGTACGGTGTACGGATCTTTCCAAAACGCATTAAACGAATCTTTGTAGCCAAAGTGGTGGTGCTCCTAAAAAAGTGTGTCAGCGTGAACAAGCTACAGCGGGGTGCGTAACTGTGATCATCCGACGGCGGATTTGGATGTTGTAGGGGTAGAGGGCCCTTCAACAGGTGGCTTATTCTGCCAGCCAACCCCACATCTACCAAAACGAGCGTCACGCCCAAGGCCTCATCGCAAAGCCCTATCCTCGGCATTCGCCTTCAGACAGAGCCTTTGCTTTCTTCGGCCTTTTTAGGCTTCTTCAGCTGCGCGTTTAGCGGGGTTGCCTGAGCGGGACTTCTTCTTGGGTGGCTGCTGGCCCATCTTGGGAGCGCCACCTGCTGTAGGCATAGGCATTCCGGGTGGAAGCGCCATTCCGCCGGGCATCGCTGGCATCTTGCCCCCACGCATCTGCTTCATCATCTTCTGAGCCGCGGTGAACTTTTCCACGAGCTTATTGACGTCTGAGACTGCGCGGCCTGAGCCAGCTGCGATGCGGGCGCGACGAGAGCCGTTGAGAAGTTTGAGGTCGCGACGCTCTGCTGGGGTCATCGATTGAACGATTGCCTTAGTGCGAGTGATCTCTGATTCATCGAAGTTATCAATCTGCTTCTTCATTGAACCGGCACCCGGCAGCATTCCGAGAAGCTTGCCCATATTGCCCATCTTCGACATCGCTTCAATTTGTTCGAGGAAATCTTCGAGAGTGAAATCTTCACCTTTAACAAACTTCTCTTCCAGCTTCTTCGTTGTATCCGGGTTAAATGCTTTCTGAGCTTGCTCTGCAAGAGTTGCAACATCGCCCATGCCAAGAATGCGTGAGGCCATGCGCTCTGGATAGAAGATATCGAAATCAGCAATCTTCTCGCCATTAGAGACGAACATGATTGGACGGCCAGTTAGGGATGCGATTGAAAGTGCAGCACCACCGCGAGCATCGCCATCAAGTTTTGTCAGTACTACGCCATCAAAGCCAACGCCATCACGGAACGCTTCAGCTGTGCGAACAGCATCTTGTCCAATCATTGCATCGACGACAAAGAGGATTTCGTTGGGGTTGATTGCATCGCGAATTGCTGATGCTTCTTTCATTAAATCTTCATCAACACCGAGGCGTCCTGCAGTATCGACAATAACCATGTTATGAAGCTTTGACTTAGCGAACTCAACACCAGCACGTGCGACTTCTAC
>CALJUA010000162.1 GCA_937975715.1 uncultured Candidatus Planktophila sp. | reverse complement strand
ATCGTCAATACGACAATGATATAAGTATGACTTACGAGATTCGTCTTGTATTGTAGAATAATCAGTATAGATTCGAACATTACCGATGCAGTCGATATACGACCTAGACAGATCTAGAATGTTCGAATTAGGACGCATACAGTCGTGTAACAATCGCGGACGTACACCATAATGCTCAGCAAGAGCTAGAATCGTGAGATTCTTGGTAACTGTCCACTTACTTGAAATAATATTTACGAGTGCTCTGTGTTCCGGATAGATTTTAAATCTAGCAAGTGGTCGATCCACGCGCGTTGAGGTGGAGTTATATGCTGGAAAGTTTTTACTAATCCAATCAACCTTTGGGCTTCCTTGCATTCTTCAGATTCCTCAATTATCTCTTGCCAATCGCAGTAGTAACACACTATAATAGCACCATGAATGAATGTAAAAATCTCAAAAACTATATTCTATATCAAATCAGTTTATACGGCCTAACTCGCGCTAGTGTAGAGCGAGCGACCGGAATCTCAATTAATGGTTTGCAGAGATTTCCTACCAACTATACAGGACCCTCTCTGAGAGAAATATGTGAACTTCTCTCTGTTGATGAAGCAGATGCTTATAGTCGATATCAGTACATTCCAACGGAATGTCTGGATTTATTGTTCGATTATAGGTTTATGGATTTCTTTGTGTGGTTAAGTCGTACTGACGCAAAGACTAAATCTGATCTGCTGCAAATCCTTGAGGATCTGAAGGCAGTAAGTCAGCAAGAACCTTCTCAGCTTGAAGAACCTTCTGAGAATACTGAGTAACAATCATCGGACGTGCTTCCTCGATTGCATCAGCATTTGCATCTGCAAGACCAATGATGCTTCGGATAACCTTCTTTGAAGGACTGTCATCTACAAGTCCGAGATCAACCTTAGCTTGCATTGGTGTATAACCACTCTTCTCTAAAGCTTTATCTTCGATGAATTCTAGAATTTCTAGAGGTGTTTTACCAAGCTGCTTCTCGTACCGAATAGCTATATCGTAAAACCGTTGGTCGGTCAATGGGAAAACTCCGTCCTGTTCCAGACGAGGTTCAATGATACCGTCGAAGGTCTTTGCGCCTTTGCGAACAGCTTGCTTTGTTTCATTCATTACGGTCGCTACATCCTTAATAGCCTTCTCTCGGGAGAGGCCGCGACCTTCTGCTTGCTTCACCAACCTACCAAGACACACAGACTTTGACATCCATGTTGCAGCCTCGATTTCGCAAATGGCCGAATAGGTAGCAGCAACCGACTCCACGTCCTTACCAAGTGACTCGTTGAGAGCGGATACCGACAAGATGATAGATGCTTTGTTTAATTCATCAATAAATTTTGCCATGGCCGCATTCTAGCTGATTTTCGCACGCAAGGAAAGGGGAAACTTACGCTCTACACGCTTTGTCATCCTCTTCGTATTAGCGGAGAAAGTGCCTCTAAGTGCCCAACCCCGCTGGCTAAATGCAAGGGAGTGCTTCAAAGCTGCACATCCCGAAAAAGTGAGAAATTTCTTGCTTGCGTGTAACTTTGCGTGCATACTGATCGGGTGGAAATTACATCTAATCGACCCAAGCTAAATCAAGTTATTCAGAGTGTAGCTCGTACTGGTCAAAAGAAGAAGTATCGTCCTAGAGTTTCGAATGCAGGTGCTTGTCCTCGTGCTCTTACGTATCAAGCTCTTGGTGTTGAGGGACGTGGTGAAGTTGGAAGAATGCCGGTTCTTCTTTCAGATGGGAATCTACACGAAGATTCTACGATTACATGGCTCGAACAAGGTGGCACTAATGTCATCATGCGTCAATACGGATTAGATGTAGCAGTAATTGAAGGTGAACCAATAGATCCTTGGTTCTGTGATCTTTGTAATAAAGAAATTGCTGGCAATATTCTACATGGTCACATTGACGGTGTAGTAGACGATGGTGAGAGATATTACTTATTTGAACATAAGGGTCTTGGTGACTTTGGATTTGAGAATCTAGATCGAGAGTTTCCAAAAGGTTACATCACACAATGCAGTGCGTATATCAAGGGATTACAAAACGCTGGATTTGATATTACAAGTGCTCTTCTCTTAGTTAAGAATAAGAACAATTCAGAGTATCGTCAGATCTACATTGAGTATGATAGTGAATCTGATATCGCCAGAGCAGAAAATGAATGGAGTGGTTTAGTTGATATATTTTCTGACGTACTCAAGGGATTGGTGGACTTACATCAGACAGTTGCCACATCAAGAGCGCCGGGAGCTAATCTCCCAGATCGCCCGTTCGATCAAGAATCCTTCCAGTGTGAATACTGCGCTTACTCAGCTACCTGCTGGGCTGGACTCCGTGCTGAAGTATCAAGCCGATCTACGGGCAACGTTTTGTCACGAACTTCAGATCTCGGTCAAGCCATCCGACAACTTGCGGATGCTCGTGAAGAGAAGCGTCAAGTCGCAGAGAAAGAGAAGGAAGCAAAGAGAAAAATCAATCTCTTGATGGCTGAGCAGAACATTAGATCAGGTGAGACACAAGATTATAAATTCTGGTTAGCACCATTTGATAAGAAATATTTAGATGAATCAGCAATTCCAGTGGACGTGCTGGAGGTTGCTCGTAAATCAATGACATTCATGTCCATTAAATTAAAGAAATTATAAGGGTTAATATTATGGCATTTAAAAAGGCAGTACGTGAAAAGTTACCCGCAAGGGTTGGTATCTGTGGACCGTCAGGTTCCGGCAAGACACATTCGGCGCTTCGCCTCGCAAAAGGGCTTGCCAACGGTGGAAGAATCCTGTATATTTGTACGGAACAGGGTTCTGCCAAGCTTGAGGCAGGAAAGCCGGGAATTCCCGACTTTGAGATCGCAGAACTTGCTAAGCCATATACGCCACAACGTTATATGGCGCTTATTGATGAAGCAGTCAAAGAAGAACCTGCAGTAATTATTATTGATAGTTTGAGCCATGCTTGGGCCGGTCAAGGTGGCGTACTTGAAATGGTGGATCGTGTCAAGACCGGTGGAAACAATTTCACCGCGTGGCGTGAGCTAACACCACTACATAATAAGTTTGTAGAACATATTCTATCGATTCCCTGTCATGTTATTTGTACAATGCGTACAAAGACTGAGTGGGTAACAGAAAAGAATGAAAATGGTCGTATGGTTCCGAAGAAGATTGGTCTTTCTCCGGTACAGCGCGACGGAATGGAGTATGAATTCACAGTAGTATTTGATATTGATCGTGAGAAGCATCTTGCGACTGCATCAAAGGATCGTACATCATTATTCGATGAAAGCTTCGGTGATTTAATCACTGATGATCACGGAAATCGACTCCGTGAATGGTTGGATTCCGGTGCTGCAGCAACTACTTCAGAACCAAAGAAGGAAGTTGTTGTTGAAGAGCTACTAACTTCTGCAGCAAAGAACCGGTTGAACACCTTAGCGAAAGAATCAGGATTCAAAGATCTAGCACATGCAGTGAAGGAACTAGACTTTGGTACATTAGATACAATGAAAGATCGGAAGAGCGTCGTGTAGGGAAAGAGTGTCTTCGCCTGTGTAGATCT
>CALJUA010000161.1 GCA_937975715.1 uncultured Candidatus Planktophila sp. | reverse complement strand
TCGAACCTGCACGTAAGCGCTTCCCTAACCTCGACTATGCCGAGAAGGTAGTAGACGCGGTTAAGGGCGCAGATGCAATCTTGCACCTGACTGAGTGGAAGGAATATCGCGAACTCGATCCATCAGTTATTGGTCAACTCGTGAAGTCAAAATTCCTTATCGACGGTCGCAACATGCTCGATCGCAACCTCTGGCGCAGCGCCGGCTGGCGCGTTCACGCACTCGGTCGTACTGACTAACACCTAATTAAATAAAAGAGGTTCCTCGAAATGAGGGGCCTCTTTTATTTTGCTATATAAACAATTACCAGAAAAGAGAATCCATTACGAGTACTTTTTTCTAAGCTTGCGAAAAAAGAGACTATATGCGATTTCCAGGAGGATCGCGAACAAGATCAGTAGATGGCTTACCTGATCAGCAAAGCTTGTCTGGATTTTATACTGAACGATGATGACAATGACTACGAAGGAAATTAGAGCCACGAGAAACGGCCGCTCGGCGCGTTTAATGAATTCAAATCCCTCTTTGCTATCGATTTTCATACGGGAATCCTCTCACTTCTTCTTAGGCTTATCGGCAAAAGTCCGGACAGTCTTATCTGACCAGTCCTCAAGATGAATGACTCATATACCCGAATCATAAAAATAATGATTGCACACATTTCAACAATAGCCAGTGAAATACTTACAATTAATTGAATTCCTGTGGCGGTGCCCATAACTACAGCCACAGGAATTCCCAGTAAGTTGATAAGTGGAGCGTATAACAACAATCCAGTTACTGAATGTGAAGATGAATTGATCGAATAGATACTGAGATAAAGTGAGGCGATTAGAATTACACCTAGCGGCCCTTGAACAGCCCCGATATCCTCAGAACGAGCTACCAAAGCACTAAGGCCTCCGTATAGGAATGCATAAGTTGATAGCGCAATTAATATCCATAGTAGAAAGAATACAATCTTTAGAATTGAGAGCTTTAGAGCGATTTCCGAACCGGAAATATACGAAGACAAATAGAAAGCAAAGGTTGTGATAGAGAACTGTGAGAATGCGAAAATCATTACGCCAGTTATCTTTCCAATAAGAAGGTCTCGCGCGGAGGTGGTATTTAGAATTACCTCAATCACCTTTGAAGATTTCTCTTCAATAACAGACATCGCCAAGAACCCACTCGAAATTGAAAGTAGAGAGTAAAGGAAGACGATTAATATTGAAGCAGTTTCACCCCTATCCCGCCTCATCTTCTGAAGGTCAGTCTGGACTACCTCGACCTCTGCCGTAGTCCATGAGTAGTACTTCGAGACATCGTAATTATTCAGATTAAAGTATTGAGACTCTCGATATCGACTCAGTTCAGAATTTATAATGTTAAGCGCAATGGGGTTCAAGCGATCAGATGCAACAATTCTAAATTCGTTACCTCTAATGGAAACTAGTACATCGGGGCCTTTCTCTCGGAACTTCTTGTCCGAGGGGGTTATGGCTCGCTCCTCAAGATTGACTTCGTAGCCATATTTCTCCATTTCCGAAGAACTAAAGCGCTCTTTGATTCCCTGGAGTTCACCTGCAGGCACATCCAGTAAAAGGGAAATAGACTCCTTCTTATTAACATCTCCTTGCGAAGCCGTAAAGAATGGAGAGGCAATCGCAATGGCTAGAAATATGAGTGATGACACAAGGACAGGTTTTGACTTCAGACGAATTCTTATTTCTCTTCTAGCAATGACCTTTATTTCAGATGTTTTCATCTTGCTCGATTATTAAATAGTAGTCGGCTATCGTTAACCCATCAGGGTTTCTAAGACCTGAATCATTAAGGAATTCAGCCTCAATCCTTCCTTGATTCAAAAGAAGAGCTCTGTCGCAAATCAAGTTCACATGCTCCAAGATGTGGGATGACAAGAGTATTCCAACCCCCTCACCAGCAACCCTTTGCAAATATTTTGCCAACTGTGCCGTCCCGATCGGGTCAAGTCCGCTAAACGGTTCGTCAAGGAGAAGATACTGCGGTTTGTGAAGCATTGTCGCAATCAGTTGAATTCTTTGTTGATTACCTAAGCTGAGATTCTTTATCTTTACTTGAGAAAATTCAGCCATATTGAACTCTCGAAGCATTACATCAATTCTCCCGGAAAGAATTTCATGTGAGAGCCCCTTGAGTTCTCCAAAGTAAGTGAGATTCTCAAGCACCGTTTCATTCTGAAACAAGCCGCGCTCTTCCGGCATATATCCAATAGAATTTTTGACAACGCTCCCTCTCGCTCCAGTGCTATCGGAATTAGTGATACGCCCACCGCTCATAGAGGTGATTCCTAGGATGCAACGCATTGTGGTTGTTTTCCCGCTGCCATTTAGGCCAACGAATCCAATTATTTCTCCGCACTTGATTTCGAAGGAGAGGGCATTAAGAATTATCTTCGATCCGTAGCTTTTACTTACATCTTCAAGAACCAACATGCTCTTGAGTTTCCATTAACTACTTAGCGAGCGTCCGTAGGTCATTGATCCAAATCCAGCTACTAACGTTGCTCCCACGAGTGCCGCAGGAGATGCGGCAACAAATAGAGAACCGATGGCTGCTGCATACAATCCAGTTTCAACAATTTTCCAAAACATAGCAGACTCCTTATTTCAATACCGTCGAATTGCGGTATGCGTAATGTATGCATACAGGCAGTCTAAATAAATCGGGTATTCCCTAAAATTTCCTAGAAGCCAGTCTTCATATTTCGACGAGCAGTGAGGTTGGCGCCTTTCGCTTTTGCTTCCTCTGAAAGCGTTGCGAGTTGAGCTTCAATCTTCTTAGCAACTGAAGCATCTGCTGAACCGATGA
>CALJUA010000160.1 GCA_937975715.1 uncultured Candidatus Planktophila sp. | reverse complement strand
GGTGAACGTAATTTGTCCATGACCTCTACAAGACGTAGAAGTTCAGAACCAAATACGCGATCTGACATCAGAGATTAATTTGTTGCGTTTGACTGAACAGCATCGCCCGCAGAATCTGAGGCGACGATGTCTCCTGCTGCATCATCCCAAGTTCCGTAACGTGGGTTGATCTTGATCTTGAGCTCTTTTGTCTTAGCTGTAACTAGCTGTGAAAGCTTTGTGCTGACATCTGCCTCGGCTACACCTGATTGAACAAGTGCTGCTGAGATCTTGTCAGAGATGATGATTGCGCGAACATAAGTCTCGAAGTTTGATGAGGCAATCTGCGCTGCAACCAGGTTGCCTGCAAATGCTGATTCGCCACCGCTCTGAGAAATCATGTTCTGTGAAGTCGTAGTGATTTCAGTCTTGGTAACTTCGAGCTTAAGTTCCTTTGCAATCTCATCAAAGATTGTTGCAATAATCAGGAAGCGAAGCTGGCTGCGATTGAGATCTGCACCAGTCTCGAGCTGCATCTGTGAAACATCTTGCCCTTCACGCTCTTTGAGAAGAGTATCGACAGTTGTTTGAAGCTTTGCTTGTGAGATTGTGATGTCACCCAAAGTTGCAGCGCTATTTGCCTGACCACATGCGGTCAACGTCGCAAGAGAGATAACTGCAATAAGGCCGAGAATCTTCTTCACACCAAGCTCCAATATCGTCGTGCAGCGCTTATGCGCTGGTTAATTCGGTCAGCGCCTGACGGGCAAACGCTAGGAGAGAAGTATCCCCCATATTTGGCGCGCTTTGTGCGGGCGGCGTCCACGCGGCTGTGCGTGGAATGGTCACCATCACAGTTGAGGTCTGCGTTTTATAGAGCGATTGAGGGAAGAGGCGATTGAGCTTGAGCTGTTTCGACTCAGGCAAAGTCAGAGGTGAGATTCTCACGTACTTCCCAGCTAGAACTACTTCACGAACGCCGTGTGATTTTGCAAACGCACGAAGTTCGGCAACATCGAGCAAGAGATTGGCTTCTTCCGGTAGCTCGCCAAATCGATCCACCATTTCTTCACGAATTGATTGAACATCTTCACTATTTCGAACATCTGCAAGACGTCGATAAAGGTCAAGGCGCAATCTTTCACCCGGAACATATTGTTCAGAAAGATGGGCATTGATAGGAAGTTCAACTTTGCACTCGTGATTAATCTCTTCGCTCTCAACGATGCCTGATTTGTAATCCTGTACCGCTTCTCCAACCATACGCATGTAAAGATCGAAACCCACATCTGCAATATGTCCAGATTGTTCGCCACCCAATAAGTTTCCGGCACCGCGAATTTCTAGGTCTTTGAGTGCCACACGCATTCCAGATCCTAAATCAGTATTTGTAGCGATTGTCTTTAAGCGATCAAGCGAAACTTCGCTTAATGGCTTATCGGCCGGATACAAGAAGTATGCATAACCGCGTTCGCGACCACGACCTACTCGTCCACGCAACTGGTGCAACTGAGAAAGGCCGAAGTTTTCTGCATGCTCGACAATCAAAGTATTAGCGTTAGGAATATCTAATCCGCTCTCGACAATTGTCGTACAAACAAGAACGTCAAAGTCTCGATTCCAGAATCCGAGAATTACATCTTCAAGCTGGCTCTCGCTCATCTGACCGTGCGCCACACGAACACGCGCTTCAGGAATCATTTCTTGAATGTGTGATGCACAGCGATCAATCGAATCCACTCGGTTGTGGAGATAGAAAATCTGACCATCGCGCAGAAGTTCGCGGTGAATTGCCGCCTTGATCTGCGCTTCATCTGAAGGACCTACATAGGTCAAAATCGGGTGGCGTTCCTCAGGTGGCGTCGTGATCGTCGACATCTCGCGGATACCGGTCACAGCCATCTCAAGTGTGCGTGGAATAGGCGTTGCAGACATCGCTAAAACGTCCACAGTCGTACGCATCTTCTTGAGCGACTCTTTCTGTTCGACCCCAAAGCGCTGTTCCTCATCCACAATCACCAGACCAAGGTCCTTAAAGACAACATCTTGAGAGAGCAGTCTGTGTGTACCCACGATGACATCGAGAGTTCCAGCTTCAAGCTCTTTCAGAATCTCTTTCGTCTCTTTGGCCGTATTAAAGCGAGAGATACCAGCTACCTTGAGCGGAAATCCTGAATAGCGCTCTGCAAAAGTCTTTGAGTGTTGCTGCACCAAGAGAGTTGTTGGAACTAAGACAGCAACCTGCTTTCCATCTTGCACCGCTTTGAATGCTGCGCGGATAGCAATCTCAGTCTTTCCATAACCAACATCCCCACAGATGATGCGGTCCATTGGATATGGGCGCTCCATATCTCGCTTGACATCTTCAATCGTCGAAAGCTGATCAGGAGTTTCAATGTAAGAGAATGCATCTTCGAGCTCGCGTTGCCACGGAGTATCAGGTGAAAATGCAAAGCCTGGTGCACTGGTGCGCGCTGCATAGAGACGAATCAACTCACCTGCAATTTGGCGGACAGCTTTACGCGCACGGCCCTTTGCTTTCTGCCATTCACCGCTACCAATACGGTGGACCGCAGGAGCTTCGCCTCCTACATACTTACTGACTTGTTCCAAGGTGTCTGTCGGAACAAAGATGCGGTCGCCAGGTTGGCCGCGCTTTGCAGGCGCGTATTCAATGACCAGGTATTCGCGCGTCACTCCACCGACGGTGCGTTGTACTAGTTCAAGGTAGCGACCGATTCCGTGTTGTTCGTGTACAACAAAGTCACCTGATTTGAGTTCTAATGGATCAATTGCCTGCTTGCGCTTGGTCGGCATGCGGGCGCCATCTTTCGATGTGACCTTGCTGCCAGATAAATCGCGCTCTGTAATGAAAAGCAGTTCACAATCCTCGCTTGTGAATCCATGGGCCAAGGTTGATTGGAAGACGTGGATTGCACCTCGTGTGGGACGAGCAGCTAGCGAAGCGCTCAATTGCACGGGCAGGTCGGCATCGCGGAATATGCCGGCATATCGCTCGGCCATTCCATGGCCAGTAGCGGCGAAAAGGACTGTCTGGTGCTGATTGAGGCCATCACCCAGCAATTGAATTAGCCGATCGACGTTGCCGCGCATAGGTTCAATGGCTACAAAATCAGTGAAGTGCGCATCGGAATCTAAATCTGTGCCGAAGCTGTTAAGTGCGAAGTGGGGAAAGTTATGACTTTCAATCTCGGCGAGTAGTGAATCCCAATCAAGATAGGTGACTTTATCCACTGGCAGCGGAGCGCTACCGCCCATAGAAGCGTTCGACCAAGATGCTTGGAGGAATTCTTCATTCGTTTCAATCAAATCTGCGGTACGTGACTTTGTTCTTTCTTCTTCAATAAAAATGATGGCACTTCGTGGGCTGATGCGATCAAAGATTGTTGCTTGGTCATCTACTAAGAATGGAATCAATGACTCCATGCCATCGACACTTATTCCTTGTGCAATCTTCTCAAATACTTCAATCGCCGCCGGGAATCTATCTTTGATTGATTCCGCGCGTTCTTTAATTGCTTCTGTAATCAAAAGCTCACGGCAAGGGATGATTGCTAGCTTTCCTGTCACTGGTTTAGTTGTTCGCTGATCAGAGATATCAAAGTAAGCAAGCTCTTCAATTTCATCACCAAAGAAATCGATTCGAACTGGGTAATCTGAGAGCGGTAGGAATACATCGACGATGCCACCACGAACTGCGAATTCGCCACGCTTTTCAACGAGGTCAGTCCGTGTGTACGAAAGATCCGCAAAGTGACGAATCAAATCTGTTAAGGAAACTTCTTGCCCTAATTCGATAGTCATCAGGGGCTCTGTTGCGAGAGATGCAATAAATCGGTGAATAACTGCGCGAATCGGTGCAACAACAATTGGGTTGGATTTTTCTGGTGATGATTGCAACGCTGCCAGAGTTTGGATTCTCTTTGCGACTGTGTCACTTCGTGGGCTCAAACGCTCGTGAGGAAGCGTCTCCCATGCTGGAAATTCATAGACATCAGGATGGAGATTGCGCAGATCTTCAGCGAGATCTTCAGCGCCACGGCTGGAACTGGTGACAACCAGGATGGGTTGTTCTGATGCGCGAAGTGCAATCAGAAAGGGGTTGCTAGCCCCGGCGGCGATGATGCGCTTATGGTCTTTGAGTCCATCGATGAGATCACCATGGCTCGATAGCTCTGCGAGTAATCCATGCATTTGGCGACCTCCTTTAATCTGTCGTGCAACGCGCCTATGCCCCACTTCTAAAAGAAGGGGGGCTTGATATCGCCAATACTACTGGCGCGGTAGTGGTTTTCAAATATTGAGATAGAACGTCTCACGGTAGCCCTATTGGGTGCGAGAATTACGCCGTGAGCCAAGGCCAAGTTTCTTCCTCGATTGTCGCAACAGACGACGCTCTGTTGCGCAGCGATGTGCGCCGCCTCGGTGACTTACTTGGACAGTCACTTGTTCGCCAAGAAGGCGCTGAGTTATTAGAGCTTGTAGAAAAAGTTCGCAAGGCAGTTCGCGACAATGGCGAGGATGCTCTTCTAGAAAATATAACCGACGATCAAGCCGTCGATCTCGTTCGTGCATTTAGTACCTACTTTCACTTAGCAAATGTTGCAGAGCAGGTTCACCGCTCACGAGTGTTAGCTGAGGCTCGTCGCGATGGAAAGTCTTGGCTTTCGCAAGCGGTCGACAAAATTATTGAAGCGCAGAAAAATCCTGCTGCAGGGCATGAGTTCACACATGAAGATGTTGTGAAGTGGGTTTCGGAACTTCAGGTCCGTCCAGTCTTTACCGCTCACCCGACAGAGGCAGCACGACGTTCCATCCTTGGAAAGCTCGCTGAAATTTCAACACTTCTCGATCTTCCTAAGAGCACATCACAGGATGAACGTCTTGCAGAGACAGTAGATCTCTTGTGGCAGACAGATGAATTGCGTCTTGATCGTCCAGAACCACTTGATGAAGCGATGAACGCTCTCTATTACTTGGATGACCTTGCAAAGCAGACTGTTCCAGAAGTTCTTAATGATTTTGCTCGCGAACTCAAGCGTCTTGGTATCGAACTACCTGTCACAGCGCGCCCACTGACGTTCGGAACGTGGATCGGCGGAGACCGTGATGGAAATCCAAACATCACACCACAAGTCACTGAGGATGCCGTTGTTCTTCAAGTAGGTCACGCAATCCGCACAACAATTGCTGCGATGGATCGCCTTCGCCAGATGCTTTCGGTTTCAACTCGTATTGCGGGCGCAACCCCTGAACTCAGCGCCTCAGTTGAGGAAGACCTCAAACACATTCCTGAATTCGAACCACGCTTTCTACGCCTGAATGTTCAAGAGCCATACCGCTTAAAGGCAACAGCAATCGTGCACCGTTTGGCATTTACTCGTAACCGTCACGCAGTTGGTGGCCCACATGTTCCAGGTCGCGATTACGCAAATACAGCAGAGCTACTCAAAGACCTTAACTTGATGCGAGATTCTTTGTTCCAGCATCGAGGCGAATTAATTGCTACAGGTTTACTCGAGCGCACTATCCGCACAGTTGCTGCCTTTGGTCTTACCCATGCAACTCTCGATGTTCGCGAGCATTCTGATGCTCACCACAGCGTTTTGAAGAACTTCTTTGGTGATGACTACCTTGCAAAGTCACACGATGAAAAATTTGAAATCCTTACAGGTGAGCTCGCAAATGGAATGAAACGCAACGCATCTTCACTTGGGGCGCAAGATGCCAAAACCCTCAATACATTTGTTGCAATATCAGATTTGATCGAGCGCTTTGGTCCTGAGGTTATTGAGACATACATCGTCTCGATGACAAAGGGCGCTGATGATTTAATTGCCGCTGCTCTTCTTGGAAAGTATGCAGGCCTCGTTGATCTCGATAAGAAGGTTGCCAAGATTGGTTTTGCGCCTCTCCTTGAAACTGTTGCCGAGCTTCGCGCAGCTGGAGACATCCTTGAGAAGTTGCTTTCTAATCCAACCTATCGTGCACTCGTTGAACTTCGCGGAAATATCCAAGAAGTCATGCTCGGTTACTCTGATTCAAATAAAGATGCAGGTATTGCAACCAGTCAGTGGGAGATCCACCGTGCTCAACGCAGTCTTCGCGATATCGCAATGAAGTACGGCGTAAAGCTTCGTTTATTCCATGGTCGTGGTGGCTCTGTCGGTCGTGGTGGCGGACCTACATATGAAGCGCTCGTTGCTCTTCCATGGGGTTCTGTCGATGGCGAGATCAAGATGACCGAACAAGGTGAAGTCATCTCAGATAAGTATGCGCTTCCAGCGCTTGCACGTGAAAACGTTGAGCTCACACTCGCAGCATCTCTTGAAGCAACCATTCTCAACCGAGGCCCACGTCAAAGTCCAGAGGACTTGGCTCAATGGAACGATTGCATGAACCTAGTTTCAGATAACTCTTTCGCTCGCTATCGCACATTGATCGATCACCCAGATCTTCCTGCATATTTCTACGCATCAACTCCTGTTGAGCAGCTTGGAAATCTCTTCCTAGGTTCACGACCATCACGCCGCCCTGATGCGTCAAGCGGGCTTGATTCACTGCGTGCGATTCCATGGGTATTCGGTTGGACTCAATCACGTCAGATTGTTCCTGGTTGGTTTGGCGTTGGAAGTGGCCTTAAAGCTGCTCGCGAAGCGGGCAAGACAGATGTACTCAAAAAGATGCTTTCGGAGTGGCACTTCTTCTCAACATTTATTAGCAATGTCGAAATGACTCTTGTGAAGACTGACCTCAAGACTGCTCGACGATATGTCGAAACTCTTGTCCCTGCAGAACTTCAGCACTTCTTAACAACAATTCAAGAAGAGTTTGATCTCACTGTAAAGGAAATTCTTACTCTGACGGGTAAGTCTGCACTCTTGGGAGATCAACCAGTTCTTGCTCGTACCCTTGAAGTTCGCGATCAATATCTCGCGCCGTTACATTCATTGCAGGTTAACCTTCTTAATCGTGTGCGCACTGCCGGCGATCAGGCTGAGCCAACTCTTGTACGCGCGCTACTTCTGACCATCAATGGCGTCGCCACTGGACTCCGCAACACCGGCTGATAAATCCCAAAATCCCATCGCGGGATTAATTGAGGGAGTTGATTCTGACTCCTCGAGCTCGGCCATAACATTGATGCGAACAGCTGAGACAATAATTCCAATCAGAAAAAGAGTGACGACCACTGCAAATACCAGTGTTGGAATGTGCACGTTCTCTCCTCTCCTTTTACTCAAGGAATGAAATATATTTTCAGAGTACGTGTATAAAAGTTATAAACACATAGTGATATCCCTTTAAGTCAACCTTATAGAATGCTTTGAGAGTTACCACCAAGAGATGGGGTGATTTAAATGCTATTTGGGGTGATGACTAGTCAGAGATTGATTAAGAATTGAATTTGCTCTGAGTGAAATCAAGTCCCTTTTCGATGAGTGACTCAACAACATCAGCACCGCGGTCCAAGAAGAGCGGCAGCTCTTTCTTCTCTGGTTGGCTAAATTGCTTCAAAACGAAATCCGCTGGATCTTGTTGGCCCATAGGTCGGCCGATACCTAAACGGATTCGAAAATAGTTTGCAGTAAATGCTGAAGTCATTGATTTCAAACCGTTGTGGCCATTATCGCCACCACCCTGTTTTGTGCGAATCGCAGCGAAATCAATATCGAGTTCATCGTGTAGAACAATTATCTGTGAGACATCGACAGAGTAGAACTGTGCAAGAGCTTTAATGGGTCCGCCAGTCTCGTTCATGTAGCCGAGAGATTTAGCGAGAATTACTGAGTGCGCATCGACTCCGAAACCTAATTTGTAGGCTGCAATTGAGGTGCGAGATTTATGTGTAGAGAATTTTACGTTGTGACGTTTTGCTAATTCATCGATAACCATCTGACCTACGTTATGACGGGTGGCAGCATATTGATCGCCGGGATTACCGAGACCTACTACCAACCACGTCATAACGAGTCAGACTCTGAACTAGTTATTACTCAGCTGCTGGAGCTGCAGGTGCTGCTGCATCTGCTGCTGGAGCTGCTGCTGCCTCATCTGTTGCCGCTGCTGCGCGACGCTCTGAGAGGTGTACAACAGTTGCAGTTGGATCGATAACGAGTGTGACACCTGCTGGAAGAACTACATCTGCTGCAACCTTTGATGTACCTGCTGCCATTCCTTCAATGTTAAGAACGAGGAACTTAGGAATTGCAGTTGCTTCTGCTTCAACTTCAATTGTGTTATGAACGTGCTCGAGGATTCCGTCTGGATCGTGCTTACCTTCAGTGTGAACTGGCACATGAACAGTTACCTTCTCACCGCGGCGTACAAGTACGAGGTCGATGTGCTCGAGGTTCTGCTTGAGTGGATTCTTTACAACTGACTTTGGAAGTGTGAGCTCTGTCTTGCCATCGAATGTGATGTTAAGAAGAACGTTTGACTCCTTGAGAGCGTTGCCAAGCTCGCGAGCTGGAAGTGTGATGTGAACAGGTGCCGCACCGTGACCGTAGATCACTGCTGGAACCTGGCCATCGCGACGTGCGCGACGTGATGCACCCTTACCGAATTCGGTACGTGATGTGCCGTTGATTGATACTTCTGCCATGAAAAAACTCCTGTCGTAGTGACTCTGACAGGAGTTAGATACCTTGCCGTCGATAACGGTTTCGATTGAAACCCTCGCCAGAATGATTGAAGTTTATGTGGGCGAGGGCGAATCCACCAAATCGCGAAGATTTACCGCTTAGCTGTGGCCGTCGAAGAGGCTCGTGACTGAGCCATCTTCAAATACTTCACGAATCGCACGAGCGAGAAGCGGAGCGATTGAGAT
Organism: uncultured Candidatus Planktophila sp.; assembly: GCA_937975715.1. Lineage (GTDB taxonomy): Bacteria > Actinomycetota > Actinomycetes > Nanopelagicales > Nanopelagicaceae > Planktophila. Next base: position 3,036 of record CALJUA010000160.1, on the reverse strand, counting down.
AACAGTCAATTTGTCGAACTTCTGATCATCAGACAATGGAAGTGAGTCTGTAACCACTACCTCTACTGCGCGAGAGGCCTTGAGGCGCTCTACTGCTGGACCTGAGAAGACGGCGTGAGTTGCTGCCACGATGACATCGCGAGCACCTGCTTCAAAGAGTGCATCTACGGCCTTAGTGATGGTGCCTGCTGTATCGATCATGTCATCGATAACAACGCATGTGCGGCCTTCGACCTCGCCAACTACCTTGCCCACAACTGCTTCGTTAGGAACAAGTGGGTCACGAGTCTTGTGAATAAATGCGATTGGGCATCCACCGAGAAGTTCTGACCAGCGCTCTGCTACGCGGACGCGTCCTGAATCTGGAGAGACGATTGTCAGCGAATTGCGATCGACTTTGCTGCCTACGTAATCGGCGAGCATTGGAAGTGCGAACAAGTGGTCAACTGGACCATCGAAGAATCCTTGAATCTGTGATGTGTGCAGGTCGACAACCATCAAACGGTCTGCGCCAGCTGTTTTAAAGAGATCAGCCATCAAGCGAGCTGTGATTGGCTCGCGACCACGTGACTTCTTATCTTGACGTGCATAGCCATAGAAAGGTGTAACAACGGTGATGCGCTTTGCAGATGCGCGCTTGAGTGCGTCGACCATGATCAGCTGTTCCATGATCTGCTTATTAATCGGCTCTGCATGCGACTGAATTACAAAAGCGTCGCAACCACGAACTGATTCTTCAAAGCGGACAAATATTTCGCCATTGGCAAAGTCATAAGCAGATGTTGGGGTAAGTGGAATACCGAGTTCTTCAGCGACAGCTTGTGATAGCTCTGGGAATCCGCGGCCAGAAAATAGACGGAGTTTCTTCTCTGACGATAAACGGATTTCGCTCACGAGTATCAGCCTTCCTGGTCGTTGCTTGGAGCTGAAGCTGCTGCTTCAGCTGACTTGGTGCCTGGGCGCTTACGCAGGACCCAACCTATTACATTCCGCTGTTTCGCACGACCAACACCCATGGCACCGGCTGGAACATCTTCAGTAATCACTGAACCTGCAGCCGTATATGCGCCATCGCCAATGGTGACGGGTGCGACAAGCATGCTGTCACTGCCAATACGAACATGATCGCCGACAGTAGTGTGATGCTTTTCGACACCGTCGTAATTAACGAAGATTGTTGCAGCTCCGATATTGGAGCCTTCACCGATTGAAGCATCTCCAACATAGGAAAGATGTGGAACCTTAGAGCCTTCGCCGACAGTTGCATTCTTCATTTCAACGAAAGCACCTGCACGGGTGTTGGCTGCCAGGTTTGTTCCGGCGCGTAAGAATGTAAATGGACCAACTGATGCGTTCTCGCCGATGACTGCAGAGGTCGCATAAGACTCTTTAATCTCTGCGCCATTTGCAACGGTGCAATCAACAAGCGTTGTACGTGGGCCAATAATCGCACCGGCACCGATAGTTGATTCGCCACTGATTGCAGTTCCTGGAAGCAGTGTGACATCTTGAGAAATTGTTGAGGTTGCATCCACCCATGTTGATGCTGGATCAACGATGGTGACGCCGCTGCGCATCAGCTTTTCGTTGATGCGATCGCGCAGAAGAGCTGCAGCCTCTGCAAGCTGTACTCGGTCATTGACACCGAGAGTTTCAGTGAAATCTTCAATACAGACAGCTGCAATCTTGCCGCCTTCGTTGCGAAGGATTTCAATAACATCAGTGAGATAGAGCTCGCCTTGAGCATTGTCATTGCGAAGCTTTCCAATAGCACCGGCAAGCTTTACTGCATCAAATGCATAGACACCCGAGTTGATTTCTTCGATTGCCTTTTCAAATTCGTCGGCATCTTTCTCTTCAACTATGCGCACGAGAGAGTCGTCATCGCCACGGATGATGCGGCCATAGCCAGTTGGATCTGGGTGTTCTGCCGTCAGAACAGAGGCGGTAAAACCGCCTGCGTGGTGGCCTTCGAGAAGCTGCGCCAGGGATTCACCGGTCAACATCGGAGTATCGCCGGCCAAGATCAAAATTGTGCCCGATGGCTTGAGGTCAGCGAGCGCCAACTGTGCCGCATGGCCTGTTCCTCCGCGGTGTTCTTGGAAAACTGTGGTGACCTTCGGTGCGATTGCCGCAATGTGTTCTTCGACCTTCTCGCGACCTGAACCTACGACAACGCGCACATGCTTTGGTGTGAGAGTTTCTACGGCGGCCAAAACGTGACCGAGAAGTGATCGACCTGCGATTTCGTGGAGGACCTTGGGTCTCTGCGATTTCATTCGCGTACCTTCGCCCGCAGCAAGAATGACTACGGTTTCAAGGCTCATGGTGGCAGTCTACTTGCTCTGCCTTATTTTGCGGATATGGCTCCGCCTCTTCGATTGGCGGGCAATGTTTTGCTCCGCCACCAGGTATCGATCCTGGACCCTGGGCTTCAAAGGCCCATGTGCTAGCCACTACACAATGGCGGAACCTATATTCTCCCTTATCACCGCCTGACTTTCCAAACTGAGGGCCATTAAAGATTGATTCATATAGCCTTGCCCGCATGGAGAATAACCGCGACGAGGTCGACAGACTTATCGCCGCATGGAAGCGCGAACGTCCCGATGCTGATCTCTCCCCTTTAGCAATCCTGAGTCGCATCACTCGAATCTCGCGCCATCTCGATTTGGCTCGCAGAGATGCATTTGCCGACCTAGAAACATGGGGTTTCGATGTGCTTGCTGCTCTGCGTCGCGCAGGCACGCCACACACGTTGTCTCCAAGTCAATTGATGCAAGAAACAATGGTCTCTAGCGGCACCATGACAAATCGCCTAGATCGTCTAGAAGAGCTCAAACTCATTACGCGTCAACCGGATCCCAGCGATGGACGAGGCTCATTGGTTTCGCTTACTGCACTGGGAATGAAGAAAGTTGATGCAGCCCTTGATCATTTGATTGAGAACGAGCGAACTTTATTAACTGATTTGAATAAGAATGAACAAGCAGCCCTTGCAGATTTACTCAGCAGACTTGCTGCAAATTTCGATAT
>CALJUA010000159.1 GCA_937975715.1 uncultured Candidatus Planktophila sp. | reverse complement strand
GTATTCCCATCAGTATTTTCTTAGCGGTCTCTAATTGCTCGGGTCTATCAATATCTAGTAAGTATAAGGGCTGCGAAACTTGAAGATGATCTACTTTCATTTTCGAGATAAGACCGCGCACGGACTCATTTTCAAAACTTTTATAACTCTTGAGCGCCATTTTTAGTGATTCTGTACGGAATAACCCAGAAAAAGGTTGAGGAAAACCATCTTCATCGAGGGGAAGAACGCCGTCGTTGACAAGATTATCCGCGAGCTCATTAAGGAGCAGAGGCGAGAACGGCATATCTGTTGCAAAGATTGCAGTGAGCTCATCTTCAGCGTATCGAATCCCTGCAGCAATGGCAGATAAAGGTCCCGAATGTTTAGGCTCCTCTTCAACATATAGAGCATCAATCTGAGTTGGCGGACCTACAATAATTAATCTGCATTGGGGAAGATAAGAAACCATTGTCTCCAGGAGAGTTTTTCCAAGCAATACTGCAGATGATTTATCTGAACCGAATCGCTTGCTGGTACCACCAGTTAATATGATGACATTCATCTAAAGGTTGCTCGCAGCTGTTTACGAAGGATAAAGACTATCGAAATAGCAACGACCAACATGAGGATCGCATAACTATAAGCAGAATCAACATCGACATCTAATTGTTGATAGATATACATCGACCATGTCTGCGTTGTATTTGGGAAAGAACCAGCAAACATCAAAGTCGCACCGAATTCACCGATGGCGCGTGCCCAGGCGAGTAAACCTGCCGTAATAATCGTGTTAAATGATTGAGGAATAACAATCTTTGCGAAAAGTTCGCCCCCACTGACGCGATCGATAACTGCTGCATCCTCTATTTCACGAGGCAAGTTTAGAAAACTAGATTCGCAGATAAGAACTACAAAGGGAAGTGCCACGAAGAGCCCGCTTAGTACCACTGCAACTGATGTAAAAGGCAACGATATTCCTGTGAGGTTATAAAACGGTTTTCCTAATACTCCACTTCTGCCAAAGAGTGCTAAGAGAGCTAAGCCAGCAACGGTGGGTGGAAGCACAATTGGCGCAAGAATTAGTGGGCGAATCACACTCACAATATTCTTCGAAGATTTGGCTAGGACCCACGCCAAGGGGACGCCCAAAAGTAAGGCCAAGAGAGTTGCCAGCGAAGATGTCCATAGTGAGAGTTTTACCGCTGATAAGTCAGAGAAATTATTGAATAGATGGCCCCACGGCGTCTTAAGAACCAAGGCGGCCAACGGCGCAATAACCACGAATCCGGCGATGAAGGCGAGCGTCCGAAGGCGATATCCAATTTTCATGAGAGATCATAACCATAACTCTGAAGCATCTTTGAACTCTCACCTGAAAGTAAGAACTGATACACCTTCTTGGATTGATAAGTCTTTGATAAATCTGCGATCTTGTATTGGGTTACAGCTGCTTTCTTATCTCTAAATTTAATTTCCCTGATTTTACTCTTGTGTGCGACCACATCAGATTGATAGACGATGGCAGCATCGACTTCTCCGCTAAGAAGTTTGGCGAGCACGCTGCCGGCCATTGGCTCAAGAGATTTGGGATTGCTCGTAATACCTTCTGCGGTAAGCGCTCTTTGAGCCGCTCTGCCACAAGGAATTTGATTCGAACATCTAATCCAAGTAATTCCATGATTGAGCTGACTTATTTTTCGGATGCTTGATTTGATAGGCACTGCAAGCACGACAGAATTCTTTAGATAATTTCTTCCCGAAGTTACTCGTTTCATATCTTCTGGTGATGCTGAAATATAGATGTCAGCCTTTGCGCCTTCAATAATCTGGGTTGCGAGCGTTGTCGACGCGCTAAATACAAACTTAATCTTGGTTCCAGGATTAGATATTTCAAATAACTTTCCTAATTTCGTATGGCTCTCTGCCAAACTAGATGCGGCGAAAACAACAACCTGATCCTGAGCACTAGCTACTGGAGAATTTGTAGGTATAAAGATGAGTTGGGATAGAGAGATCAAAAATGTTGTAACAAATAGTCGCGATAGAGTCGAAGTGTGAGACTCGCTCTTCATAATATATGCAGTCTACTACGGAGAGAATTGAGCACCTATCCAAGTATTTCGCGCAAAATTAAAACTGGCGGAGACGAGGAGATTTGAACTCCTGAAGGGTTTAACCCCTTACCTCGTTA
>CALJUA010000158.1 GCA_937975715.1 uncultured Candidatus Planktophila sp. | reverse complement strand
CACCTGAATCATCGAAGTCGATATTCCAGTTCTTGCGCAAGGCAGCTGCGAGATCGCGTGCCTTCGGTGAAAGGTCGGCGTTGCGAGAAAGTGGAAGAACTGCAGCCTTGACTGGTGCAATGCGGTGATCGAACTTCATCACTGCACGCTTCTCCATCTCGCCCTTTGAGTTAGGTGCCTCATCTTCTGTGTAGGCATCCATCATGAATGTCAGTGCACAGCGATCCACACCTGCAGCCGGTTCGATAACAAATGGTGTCCAGCGCTCGTTCTTCTCCTGATCAAAGTACGAGAGATCCTTACCAGAGGCCGCAGAGTGAGCCTTCAAGTCGAAGTCGGTGCGGTTAGCAATACCTTCGAGCTCGCCCCATTCGGTTCCGTTGAATTCAAACTTGTATTCAATATCTGTTGTGCCCTTTGAGTAGTGTGACAACTTCTCTTTAGGGTGCTCGAATAAACGAAGTCGCTCTGGATTGATTCCAAGATCTTTGTACCAAGCAAGGCGAGTTTCAATCCAATACTTGTGCCACTCTTCATCTGTTCCTGGAACAACGAAGAACTCCATCTCCATCTGCTCGAATTCACGAGTACGGAAGATAAAGTTTCCTGGCGTAATTTCATTACGGAATGATTTGCCAATTTGGCCGATACCAAATGGTGGCTTCTTACGTGAAGTTGTCATTACCTGATCAAAATTGATAAAGATTCCCTGAGCTGTTTCTGGGCGAAGGTATGCAAGACCTGATTCATCTTCAACTGGTCCAAGGAATGTCTTGAGCAAACCAGAGAATTGCTTTGGAGTTGTGAACTGTCCCTTGTTTCCGCAGGCTGGGCAGTTCATCTCTGAAAGCGATTCAAGCTTCTTCTTATGCTTAGCCTCGTACTGCTCCTCAAGGTGATCGGCGCGGTAACGCTTGTGACAAGCGGTGCACTCTGTAAGCGGATCGCTAAATGTCGCAACGTGTCCTGATGCTTCCCATACTTCACGAGCCAAAATCACTGATGAGTCGAGACCGACAACATCTTCGCGGCCCATGACCATGGACTTCCACCATTGGCGCTTTACGTTATTTTTTACCTCAACGCCGAGTGGGCCGTAATCCCACGATGCGCGAAGGCCGCCGTAAATTTCAGATGAAGGAAAGACAAAGCCGCGACGCTTTGAGAGAGAAACGATATTTTCTAAACGGTCAACGGCCATTATGGACTCCATCCGGTTCTATGTGACAACCGGAGAATCTGGTGAAGCTCCGGCTGGCTGTCGGCGTCTGCTAGCGATTGAGCTGACTAGCGAACGTGGATGAAGTTTACCTTATCTATTGGCTACTTCTTCTTTACATAGCCCTTTGGACAAGCTGCTTTAAGCGCGGTGACCTTCTTTATGGTCTTGCCCTTTACACATGTAATGGTCTTAATAAGTGCGACCTGCTTTTCCAGCTCTGGAATAGCCATCATGAATTCGCCAGTCTCTTCCTCTGCATATGCAGATGCAGCTTCAATATCACCTGCGGCGCTATTGAGGGCGGCATCAATCACGCTCCGGACGTGAAGGAAATCGTCTAGTAAATATTTGTAATTTTTGTAGACCTTCGAATCTAGTTTTGCTTTTACTTCGAGGGCGGTCAGTTGTGCGTATTGCTGATCGAAGATTGGATTCCAACGAGACTTTATTTGCTCAACTCGCGTGGCACGCTCGACCGTTACATCTTCAGCATGAGCAAGCGGTGCAGTTGAAAGTACGAGAGCTGATGCAATGATGAAAGATATCTTTGTGATTTTCATGCATCAAAAATACTACGTTCGTATGCTCCTGGTTCATCGATAGCAGTAGCTAAGAGTGGTACCACTTCCATCTTTACTTGGCTCGAACTGAGTGATCTGCGATACGAGCCCACATTCTCCCAATGAGTGACAAGTGTCCACAGTTCATTCTCATCAAGATTTTGACCATAGTCGCCGTTGATGAATCCCTCGCGCTCAGAGAATATTTTGAGTGCTCGCTCAATCTGTGCTTGGAATTCTGCACTCTGTGCAGCGGGAACTTTAAAACGCGCAATGGCAATCATGTGATTAGCCTAACGCTTATGATTACCTCATGAATCTAGCCATTATCTTCGCTGCTATTACAGTGATTGCAACCACGCTCGGTGGCTATATCGCTCTCCGTGCATCTGATCGCTTCCACCTTGTATTAGGGCTTTCTGCAGGTCTTCTACTCGGACTCGTAGGTTTTGATCTCCTTCCTGAAGTTTTTGAGATGAATCACGATACCTGGCTTGGAGTTCCGGCTGTATCCGTAGCTATTCTCTTTGGATTCCTATCCCTTCACCTTGTTGAAGGACTTTTTGGATCTCATGAGCCGGCAGAGTCTGATTACGGCCACGATCACGAACATCACAACATCGCTGGCGCAGTCGGTGCACTTGCAATGGGTGGACATGTATTTCTCGACGGTATCGGATTGGGCGTTGCCTTTCAGATTGATACCAAGCTTGGATTAGCTGTATTTCTCGCTGTTCTTGTACATGCTTTTAGCGATGGCTTAAATACTGTCTCGCTTATGGTCAAGAGCGGACATTGGACATCACGTTCTTATGCACTTCTTGGTGTCGATGCAATTGCACGTATCGGTGGCGCAACCTTCGGAACTTACCTCGCGCTCAGCGATTCATTGATGTCCATCTACCTAGCGCTCTTCAGCGGTTTTCTGATTTATCTTGCAACATCTCATATCTTGCCCGAGGCACACTCACGTCATTCGAGTCGTTGGACTTTTGCCTCAACGATTGCCGGTGTGATTGCCATGGGAGCAATCGTCGCAGCGCTTGGCCACTAAGCCTTCCCGAACCTACGATCTCGGCACGAATACTCTTCGATAGCTTTCCAGAGCTGAGCCGGAGTCATATCTGGCCATAAGACATCCATAAAGACAAACTCCGCATAGGTTGCCTGCCACGGCAAAAAGTTACTGGTGCGTTGTTCGCCAGATGAACGTAAGAACAAATCGACATCGCTCATCTTTGGGGAATAGAGATACTTCTCAAAAGTCTTCTCCGTAATCGAATCAGCTTTTACTTTTCCGCGCTTTACATCGCGTGCAAGTTCTGCTGCTGCATCGACAATCTCTGCACGTCCACCGTAGTTCACGCACATATTGAGAGTGAATTTCTTATTCTTTGCGGTGAGCTCTTCTGCCTCTTCAAGCTCTTGAATCACTGACTTCCAGAGTCGTTGAGGACGGCCAACCCATTGAACTTTGACGCCGAGTTCGTGCAGGCGATCACGACGATTGCGAAGTGATTCGCGGCTATAGCCCATTAAGAATTTCACTTCTTCGGGTGTGCGCTTCCAATTTTCTGTTGAGAAGGCATATGCGCTCATCTCTTTGACGCCAAATTTCATTGCAGCTTCTACGAGTTCGAAGAGAACTTTCTCACCAGCTTCATGGCCCACCGTGCGAGGAAGACCACGTTGTTTCGCCCAACGACCATTGCCATCCATCACAACAGCGATGTGGTTCGGGACTTCAATCTTCTTCTTGCTCATGCACGCTCCACCATTGGCAGACTGCGAAGTCCGCGTTCAAGGTGCCATTGTAAGTAGGCAGCAATCAATCCACTAGCTTCACGGCGGTTTTTGCCTTCGCTCGCTGAAGCTGTCTGCCAATCAGAATTGAGAAGCGCATCCATCAACAGCAAAGTTTCAGGTGCTGGCGTTGCAGATGCCGATGGACGACAGTCGTTGCAGACCGATCCGCCACCTACGAGTGAGAAGTAGCGGTGCGGGCCAGGCTTTTCGCAGCGTGAACATTGTGAGAGCGACGGTGCATATCCCCCGATAGAAAGTGATCGGAGAAGAAATGCATCGAGAATCAGAGATGGGTCATATCGATTTTCAGCGAGAGCGCGCATTCCGCCGACAACCAGTGCAAACTCTTGCGGAGCTGGTTCTTGTTCGTGAGGAGAAAATCGTTCAGCTGTTTCTAGAATCGCATGAGCGATTGTCCAACGTTGATAATCGCTAGAGATTTCTTCTCCGTAGTTCATCAGCGCCTCGACTTGAGTAATAGTGTCGAAGGTGCGACCCGTGTGAAGTTGAATATCAACATGGCTACCTGGTTCGAGGCGGGCACCGAATTTAGACATGGTGCGCCGTACGCCTTTTGCCACACCTCGAATGCGACCGTGTTCTTTGGTCAACAACGTGATGATGCGATCGGCCTCACCGAGCTTTTGGGTGCGCAGAACTATCGCTTCATCTCGATAGAGGGCGCCCTTTGTGCTCACGGCGCTAAGGGTAGTTAGCGAATAGCGCGGTTGATTGCAGACACGACTGCCTTCAGTGAAGCAGTTGTCGTATTAGGGTCGATTCCGACTCCCCAAAAGACATCTCCTCCGATTGCACATTCGAGATATGCGGCAGCGGAGGCATCTCCACCTGCAGAGAGCGCGTGCTCATGGAAATCAAGAACGCGAACATCGACGCCGTAATTATTGAGAATATTGCAGAAGGCAGCGATAGGTCCATTGCCATGGCCCTGAAGTTCGATTGCTTCGCCGCGATCTGTCATCTGCACAGTCAGCTGCACATCTTCATTCATTACTGATGATTGTGCCAAGCCCTTAAGTCGGAAACGACCCCAAGGAGCTGATTCTGTTGGAAGGTATTCATCTTCGAAGATGTTCCACAATTGATCGGCAGTGACTTCGCCTCCTTCGTGATCGGTCTTTGCCTGAACAATCTTGGAGAATTCAATCTGCTGACGACGTGGAAGGTCGAGGTGATGTTCGGTCTTTAATAGATATGCAACGCCACCCTTACCGGATTGTGAATTCACGCGGATAACAGCTTCGTATGAACGACCAATATCTTTTGGATCGATTGGAAGGTATGGAACAGCCCATGTGTGTTGATCGACTGGAACTCCAGCAGCCTTTGCATCGCGCTCGAGGTGTTCGAAGCCCTTCTTAATTGCATCCTGGTGTGAGCCAGAGAAGGCAGTAAATACCAAGTCTCCACCATATGGGTGGCGCTCTGGAACCTTTAACTGGTTTGCATATTCGACGGTACGACGGATTTCATCGATATCGCTGAAATCAATATGGGGATCAATGCCGTGCGAGACCATGTTCATGCCAAGTGTTACGAGACAGACGTTCCCCGTGCGCTCACCATTGCCGAACAAAGTTCCTTCGATGCGATCCGCACCTGCAAGGTATCCAAGCTCAGCCGCTGCAACACCTGTTCCGCGGTCATTATGTGGATGCAAAGAAACGATGACAGAATCACGATTGTTGAGGTTGCGACACATCCACTCGATTGAATCTGCATAAACGTTTGGGGTTGCCATCTCAACAGTTGCAGGAAGGTTCATGATTGTCTTCCATTGCGGAGTTGGCTTCCAGATATCGTTCACAGCGTTACAGACCTCAACAGCGAATTCGAGTTCGGTGCCCGTATATGACTCTGGTGAGTATTCAAAAGAAATCTTTGTCTCAGGAACTGTCTTCATTAAATCGAGACAGAGCTGCGCACCATCGGTTGCAATCTTCTTGATGCCCTCTTTATCGAGGCCGAAGACCACACGACGCTGCAATGTAGAAGTCGAGTTATAAAGGTGAATGATCGCCTGCTTAGAGCCTGCGATAGCTTCATAGGTACGACGAATAAGCGGTTCGCGAGCCTGAGTTAAAACCTGGATGATCACATCGTCAGGAATCAAACCCTCATCGATAATCTTGCGAACGAAATCGAAATCAGTCTGAGATGCAGACGGAAAGCCGACCTCAATCTCTTTGTAGCCCATCGCAACGAGCAACTTGAACATCGCCAACTTGCGAGGCGTGTCCATGGGATCGATAAGCGCCTGGTTGCCATCGCGGAGATCGACTGATGACCACTTTGGGGCCACCGTCATCTTCTTATCTGGCCAGGTGCGATCTGGAAGTTCTACAGGGATGAAAGATGAGTAGCGATGCACAGGCATCTTTGATGGTGTTTGCTTCGGGAAATTCATTGACTTGCTCCTATTTGTTGTGGGCCGAGTTGTTACCGGCAACACCAAACCCCGCAGCGAGGAGACCGGTCTTTCTCATGGGCCGAAATCGCAAGCGATTCGGACCTTAGGCCTCGCTACGGCGGATAAGTAGGAGTCCGCGGAGCTTCATAGTGGCTGCAGTCTACCCCGCCCCTTAATACTTTCCAAGGGGCGGTATTCGTATCTCAATAATTAAGAAACGAGAGTCGAAGCGAAGATCTGCCAAGCAAGGGCTGATTTAGCAACCAGAGAGAGCGTGATGTAAGTGCGTTCACCGCGAAGGTAGTCAGACCACTTTCCAACTTTCTTATATTGCAACCATTGCACAAGTGCGAATGAGTTGAAGAAGATGAAAATTGAGATCACGATTCCATAGACGAATGCAGGCGCAGAAGTATCTGCTGGACCGCCGATGCTCAAGACGTAGAAAAACAATCCAAGCCATGGGACAACTCCAGCGATGCAGCCAAAGATAAATGGGAGCCATCCGCCATTTCCGGGAGCTTCGTACTTCTCCTGAAGCCAACCGAAGAGAATCATTGAGGCATTAACTCCGAAAATTGAAATGACTGCGGTGACATCAGAGACACCAGTAATCAGTGCGATCAGAACAATCATTACTGATGAGCTGATGGAGTACTCAACCCAGCGGAAGTAATTGCGTTGGGCGAGAAGGCTCTTGGAATATCGTTCGAAGAACTGTGGTGATGCCACCAAGAAGTGGAAGAAAGATGAGAGACCCAAGAAGATCGCAACAGTCAATCCGATTGGAGCATCGAGTAAAACGATCGGCTCTGTAAATGTTGATCCTGGAGGGCCAGCCATATAACGAGCAACAATCGGCAAAGTGAAGTCATTAGAAAGTGCGAGGACCACAATCATTTGGGCAAGGTGAAGAACACCTGCAATGATGTTGGCGCGACGAAGCTTTGATGTATTGATCTCTTTACTCATACCTAAAACGGTACATCGGCTTTCCTTAATTTTCCTGCTGAAGCGCTTCCTTTAAGGTTTCAATTTCACTCATATCCTTGATTTCAAAAATCCAACGCTTGAAAGGTCCGCTCTTCAAAGTAATCACGGCATTTGGGCGGCGCTTATATACCGCACAGAAATCTTTACCTTTGATGTACTTCATGGTTCCCAGCAAGACCAGAAATGGGATTCCGGTTCCGATGCGCACGCCTTTAAGCACTTTACTGGTCCAAAGATTATCAACAATCTCCACGGATTCGATTTCACTCAAGGCAATTTCTGGTGAGGTCCGAAGCCCTCCCAAAACTTCCCATCTGGAGAGCTTCAGGCGAACTCGACCTTCTTTGACTACTAAATGTGCCACGAAGAAACTCTACTGGTTACGAAAATTAAAGGACTGGTAAATAACGATCGAGCTCGTACTGGCTTACCTGACGGCGGTAGTCCAACCACTCGGCACGCTTATTGCGCAATACATATTCAAAGACGTGCTCCCCGAGAGTTTCGCGAACCAAGTCGCTTTTCTCCATAATGGAAATTGCCTCGTTGAGGTTCGCAGGCAACTTGTCGACATCGTTCGATGCCTCGAGTGCGTACTTGCCTTCTATGCCCTTGAGGCCAGCGGCAATCATTACCGCATAAGCAAGGTATGGGTTACATGCAGAATCAGGTGATCGGAACTCAATACGTGTTGAGTTCTCTTTATTCGGCTTATACATAGGAATACGAACAAGAGCTCCGCGATCATTGTGGCCCCAGTTAATAATTGCCGGAGCTTCTCCCCCGCCTTGAAGGCGCTTATAAGAGTTGACCCACTGATTAGTAACTGCAGTGATTTCTGATGCGTGCTTCAAAATACCTGCAACGAACTGTCGACCGACCTCCGAGAGATTGAGCTCTGCGCTGGAATCGTAGAAAGCATTCTCTTCTCCCTTAAAGAGCGAGACGTGAGTGTGCATTCCAGAACCTGGGTAATCGGTAAACGGCTTTGGCATAAAGGATGCGTAGAAGCCTTGTTCTAGAGCAACTTCCTTAATGACGTGGCGGAAAGTCATGATGTTATCTGCAGTGCTTAACGCATCTGCATAACGAAGATCAATCTCTTGCTGTCCTGGTGCGCCTTCATGGTGGCTGAATTCAACGGATACGCCCATAGATTCCAACAATGTAATTGCTTGTCGGCGGAAGTCATGGCCAACAACAGCTGGCGTGTGATCAAAGTAGCCACCTTGGTCAACAGGCACAGGCAGCTCGCCCTTTTCGGGTTGAGATTTAAAGAGAAAGAATTCAATTTCTGGATGGGTGTAACAGGTGTAACCCATCTCAGCTGCCTTTGCCAAGGTACGACGCAAAACATTGCGAGGATCCGCAGGTGAAGGTTCACCATTAGGCAGAGTGATATCGCAGAACATACGAGCAGCACCTGGCGCCTCTGTACGCCACGGCAGAATTGAAAATGTTGCAGGGTCTGGCTTTGCCAACATATCGGACTCTGAGTGACGAGCGAATCCTTCGATTGCAGATCCGTCGAAGCCAATGCCTTCTTCAAATGCAGCTTCGAGCTCTGCCGGTGCAATCGCAACAGACTTCAAAGTTCCGAGAACGTCTGTAAACCAAAGTCGAATAAAACGAATGTCGCGCTCTTCAATGGTGCGAAGAACGAACTCCTGCTGCTTGCTCATATTGTCGGAACTCATAAGAAGATGCTCTCAGTTGGAGATTACGCCCGTGTTACAAAAAGTCAGGCTTTCCTGAAAGGCAATGTTAAGAATCGGTAATTCGGCCGCACTACGGCACATCGACCGCACGTTGCCGTAGGAAACCTGACTTTTTGTTAGAGCTCTCTCCAATGGGAGGTCATAGGTAGGCGGCGATCTTTGCCGAATGCACGCTTAGAAAGCTTTGGTCCAGGAGGATATTGGCGGCGCTTGTATTCGGCCTTATCCACCATGGCGATGACTCGCTTCACCAGCGCAGGGTCGAATCCCATCGCAATGAGCTCATTATGGCCATGGTCTTCGTCAACGTAGTTGCGCAAAACCTCATCGAGGATTTCATACTCTGGCAGTGAGTCAGAATCTTTTTGATCTGGGCGTAATTCTGCAGAAGGCTCTTTCTCAATCGAGCGCACCGGAATCGGTGGAGTCTCACCCGCTTGAATTGCAGCTGCATTGCGCCAGCGAGCAAGTGCCCAGACATCGACCTTGTAGATGTCTTTGATAGGTGCATATCCGCCGACCGCATCGCCATACAAAGTTGAATATCCGCAGGCGAGCTCTGACTTGTTACCTGTTGCCAGAACCAACATGTTCTCCTGATTAGAGATTGCCATCAAAGTTGTTCCGCGAACACGTGCCTGCAAGTTCTCTTCCGCAAGACCAGAAAGATTTAATTCATTCATATAGGCATCGACCATGGTTTCGATGCGCACGGTGCGAAGTCCCAGGCCAGTGTTATGGGCCAGCTCTTCTGCATCCTCAATCGAATGGTTAGAAGAATATTTACTTGGCATGGCAACCCCATGAACCAAGGCAGGTCCCAAGGCATCGCAGGCAAGAGCTGCCACAAGTGCAGAATCGATTCCGCCGGAGAGCCCGATGAGTACTTGGCTAAAACCATTCTTAATCACGTAATCACGAAGACCGACAACGATGGCATCCCAAATCTCTTCTTCATCACCGAGGCGTTGCGCAATTCCTGGAGTGAGAACGCGATCGAGCTTTGCCTCTGTCTCGCTGATGATGACATCAGGAGTGCTTGTGAATACTTCTGCATCGAGATCGAGCAACATCATGCCGTCTTCAAATTGTGGAGCACGTGCAATGACGTTGCCTTGCGCATCTACCGCGATGCTGTCGCCATCAAAGACCAAGTCATCCTGGCCGCCTGTCATATTGACGTAGACCAATGGTGCGCCAGCTTGGATGGCGCGCTTCTTTACAAGTGCTGCGCGAACGTCATCTTTATTACGTTCGAATGGAGATCCGTTAGGAACAAGAATGAGGCCAGGTTTGCGAGCTGCTAATTGCGAGGTAATACCGCCATCAATCCAAAGGTCTTCGCAGATCAGAATTCCGACATCGACGCCATGGATGCGCACAACGAGAGTCTCATCGCCCGGAACAAAGTTGCGGTACTCGTCAAAAACGCCGTAATTCGGCAAGTGGCACTTCGTATAGGTGGCAACAATCTTTCCGCCCTCGATGATCGCAACTCGATTCTGGGGCGCGCCATCAATGTGGTCGAGATATCCGACGATTGAAACAACTTTCGATGGCAGCGCCGCGGCTAGAACCTGAATTGATTTCGAACTAGCGATTTGAAAGGAAGGGCGCAGAGCTAAATCTTCAACTGGATAGCCGGTCAGCGCCATCTCCGGAAAGAGAACTACATGAGCGCCACTATTCGCCGCGGTCTCTGCATGCGCAAGGATGAGTGCAGCATTGCCTTCGAGGTCGCCCACTGTTGGATTGATCTGGGCGAGAGCTACTCTCAACTTCATAGTTCAAGAGTAGAGGAGTATCGTTTCTTAATGAACCCGGGGACCCTATGAGGCTTCGAGGTAAGGAGAAATCTTCATGAGTCAGACCACCCTGTATGGCGGAGCTGCGCACAGACGCATCACAATTCTCGATCTGAAGGCGGCGAAGGAGCGCGGCGAAAAGTGGGCGATGCTCACCTCATATGAGCAGATGACCGCATCCATCTTTGATGAAGCTGGCATCCCTGTTCTCTTGGTCGGCGATAGCGCTGGCAATAACTTCTTAGGTGAAGAGAACACCATCCCGGTCACTGTCGATGAATTGATTCCCCTGACTCGCGCCGTTGTTCGCGGTTCATCTCGCGCGATGGTTGTAGCAGATCTTCCTTTTGGTTCTTATGAATCATCTCCAGAACAAGCGCTAGAAACTTCCGTGCGCTTCTTTAAAGAGGCCGGTGCCATGGCGGTCAAACTTGAAGGCGCTCATCTTGAAACTGTAAAGAAATTAACGTCATCTGGAATTCCGGTGATGGGCCATCTAGGCCTTACTCCACAATCACTTCATCAATTGGGTGGCTACAAAGTACAAGGTCGCACCGATGGTGATGTGATGAAAGCTGCAGCTCTCGATTTGGAGAAGGCTGGAGCTTTCGCAATCGTTCTGGAGTTGGTTCCAGAAGAGCTGGCTGCGGAAATTACTGAATCCCTGTCGATTCCGACTATCGGAATCGGTGCCGGAAAGGTGACCGATGCCCAGGTATTGGTCTGGACAGATATGGCTGGATTTACAGCTAAGCCACCGAAGCTAGCGAAGGCGTATCGCAACCTACGCCAAGAGCTCTTCGATGCAACGAAAGAGTTCGCCGATGAGGTTCGATCAGGCCAATTTCCTTCCGAGGCGCAGACTTTCCACTGATAACGGCTGAAGATTAGTATCTGCAGATGTCGAAATTTGCGATAGATCTCTCTCCACTTAAGAAATATCCGGATTTCCGCCGCCTCTGGTCGGCAGGCTTGGTCTCTTACCTCGGTTCGATGATCACGTATGTGGCAATGCCTTTCCAGCTGAAGGAAATTACCCACTCCTATGTGGCCGTCGGAATCCTCGGCATCATCGAAATCGTCCCTCTCATCATCTTCGGCCTCTACGGCGGAGTCCTAGCCGATGCCGTCGATCGCAAGAAGATGATCTGGGCAACTGAGATCGGCGCGATGGCCATCGTGACCATCCTCTTGGTCAACTCTTATCTGCCCGATCCCAAGACAATCGTCATCTACATCTGCGCCGCCCTCTTTGCCGTGGTCGATGGATTGCAACGACCTTCCATGGGAGCCATCTTGCCTCGGCTGGTCAGCCATGAAGACCTGCCTAGTGCATCCAACCTCTTAACGCTTCGCTGGCAATTTGGTTTTATCGTTGGTCCAACTCTCGGTGGAGTTATTTTCTCTACATTTTCCATTTCAACTGGCTACATCTTCGATATTGCAACCTATTTAATTTCATTAACTTTCTTATTGCGCCTCAAGAAAGTTCCACCAACAAATGAGGCCGAAAAGCCATCTCTGGCAGCGCTTTTAGAGGGTGTTCGATATGCCTTCAGTCGCCAAGATTTATTAGCTACCTACATCATCGATCTCGCTGCGATGTTCTTTGCCATGCCCAATGCTCTATTTCCATTTTGGGCAGACTTATTGCATGCACCATGGGCGCTGGGAATGTTCTATGCAGCGGGAATCATCGGCGCAGTTGTAGTCACTCTGACAAGTGGATGGACAAAGACATATCGATTCCATGGCAAGGCGATTATCTTTGCCGCCATCGGCTGGGGCGCAGCTATCGCTCTGGCCGGACTGACTCATTCGCTGGTCATTGTCCTCATCTGCCTGGCATTGGCCGGTGCATCAGATCAAGTCAGCGCCCTCTTCCGAAGTGTCATCTGGAATCAGACCATCCCTGACAATCTGCGTGGTCGATTAGCCGGTATTGAATTACTTTCATATTCCATCGGACCACTTGCTGGGCAATTGCGAGCCGCTTCCATCGCTGCAGCTACTTCACTTTCCTTCTCAGTAACTTCCGGCGGGGTAATTTGCGTGATTGTGGTGGTCATTTTGGCGATTTTGATGCCCGAATTCCGCACATATGACGCAGAAACCAATAAATATGCGGTTGCAGAACGCGAAAATCGGAAAAATCGCGAAAATCAGTGATCGATTTCGAAAAATAACATCGCATTTTTTATTAAATGCACGAATAAAAGAAAAAAATAATTAACGACACGCACTGTGTTTTTTTGCACTATGTAGTGGCAATTTTTTTTAATATCAGTCACACTTATCCACGAAACAGGTTTGGGTGACGGATCCGAACCCTTCCATTTAGGAGATAAAAACTATGGCTGCTGCTAAGAAAGCTGCTCCAAAGCGCAAGAAGGCTGCTGCAAAGCCAGCTGCTGCTAAGAAGGTTGTAAAGCGTAAGAAGAAGGCTGCTGTTGCAGCTCCTGCTACAAAGAAGGCTGCTCCAAAGCGCCGCAAGAAGGCTGCTGCAAAGCCAGCTGCTGCAAAGAAGGCTGCTCCAAAGCGTCGCAAGAAGGCTGCTGCTGCAAAGCCAGCTGCTAAGAAGGCTGCTCCAAAGCGCCGCAAGAAGGCTGCTGCAAAGCCAGCTGCTAAGAAGGCTGCTCCAAAGCGCCGCAAGAAGGCTG
>CALJUA010000157.1 GCA_937975715.1 uncultured Candidatus Planktophila sp. | reverse complement strand
AGCTCATGTCATTGACCATGCCGAGTTCATCACCCATATAAAGAAGCGGGAGGCCACCGAAGCCAAAGACCATTGCATATGCACATTTCAAGCGATCGATGGCGGTCTGCAGTGCAGGTGCATCCTTCTTCTCAATTGCCGCTTGAATACCTATGAGACTGGCCGCGCTTCCCGATGTACGGCGATCACCCGTGGTCGGATTTGATTGGAAGTGAACACCGCGAGCAAAGGAGCCTTCGAATTCATTGGCATAAAACTCTGCCAGGAAGCCACGATGCGCATATGGGTTAATGCCAAGTTCACTCGCATCAGCATCATCGATTGCCCAGCCAATGTCATCGTGACATCGAAGATAGGTTGCCCAACCAGAAGTTGTCGGAACAGGAGAAAATTTAGAAAGTGCGTGTGCCATCAATCGGCCATCACGTGATGCCAATGCAGACCAGATCTGCACCATCAAGCTATTGTGATATGCGATATCGGAAACTTTTCCTGCATGCTGCCCTTGCCCAAGGTAATGGACAACATCCTTTGGACCGACAATCGCTTCTGCCTTGAAGATGAGCGACGGTGTTGAGATATGAGCTGCTGCTCTAAGCGCCTGAGTAATTGCATGCACTTCAGGTTGGTTCTGGCTATCGGTACCGAGGCGCTTCCAGATAAATGCAATCGCATCAAGACGTACGCAGTCGGTGCCTTGATTTGCAAGGTGGCCAATAATGTCGACGTATTCGAGAAAGACGTCGGGGTTAGACCAATTGACATCCCATTGATAGTCATTAAATGTTGTCCAGACCCATGCCTTCATCTCTTCATTAAAGGTGAAGTTGCCTGGTGCGAAAGTTGGGAAAATCTCCGGCAGAGTCTTCTCGAATTGATCTGGAACGACGCGGTCGTCATAAGCGTAGAAATAATTGCGGTATTTCTTATCTCCAGCCCTGGCTTTCTCTGCCCACTCGTGCTCTTTTGCTACATGGTTAAGGACCAAGTCAAGAGTCAGGGAAATTCCAGATTCATGAAGCTCGGATGCGAGCTTTGATAAATCGCCCATAGAACCCAAATCTTTTCGCACTGTGCGATAGTCCATCACTGCATACCCGCCATCGTTAGGTGATGGACGTGGTGTAAGAAGTGGCATCAAGTGGAGATAGGTGATTCCCAAATTTTCGAGGTAACTAATCTTTTTGCGGATTCCATTGAGGTCACCAGCAAACAAATCGGCATACGCGACATAGCCCACAGCATCCGGGGATTGAAACCAATCAGGGGAGAGGATTCGCGCCTGATCGCGCTCACGTAATTCTTGAGACCGAGCCCCAAAGATTCCGGTGATGACATCAACAATTTTCTCCATCGTCGATTCCACCGGATATACCGCGGCAAGTCCGTCATAGAGATCACCCGCCCAACGGTCATATCGGAGCAAGAGATCTTCAAGGCCTGAGTCGCTCTTGAGATTGCTAGCGAGCCTCTTACGGGCAGCATCGATGGTCTTCTGGCGCGTGCTCATAATCCGCCACCTTATCTGGAGGTGTTTGCATGGAAAAGGTTTCGGCGAGGAAAAGCGCCTTTTGTAACTCAAATGCAATGAATTTTCAGTTTTATTCAGTCCTACAAAGGAAGGTAGGTTTCTTGGCTAGCGCGTGGTAGCTCGTTTGTATACAAAGACCTCTCGAGGAGGAGTACTTAACCTTGAGAAATTTGCGCCTAGAGGCGTGAATTCAGCATGAATAGCATGTCGATTGGTTGAGGTTGGCTTCCACGAACAAGTTGCGCTATAGCTAGGGTAATTACCTGTGGTTGGCACTGCCAGACAATTTGCAATTCTCCTACCGTCCATGAAAAACCTCACCTTTCCCGGATTATTTACAGAGACAGAAATTGGCGAAGTGACGCCTTTATAGAGATTTCCGGCAAATGCATTAATTGATAACGTGGAATTCTCATATGAGTCCAATATGGTGATTGCCATCGCAAGCTCTGTCGAATTATTTCCTGAATCTGTTGCTCTGATCGTAAAGTTATATACATTGTTTGCACCCGAGTCTGAGGGTGCCTCATAATCTCGAAGCGATACGAAAGATAGTACCGCTCCAGTTAGGGAGACCGTGAGTGAGTCAACCCCACTGACAATCAACCATGTAACGGTTTCATTTGCGGAGAGCGTTGCAATAGCTGTTGAGGTTTCGTAAATTGAAGTAGAAGCAGGTGTGAGAATAGTTGCGGGACCATCAGAGAGAAATTTGAAAATTATGATTCCACTACCGCCATTGCCACCTACATACGTGCTACTGGAATACGAGGCGCCACCTCCACCGCCACCTGTGTTTGCAATCGCGTTCCCTCCTGCACGTACGCTTGATCCGCCGCCAGCTCCACCGCCACCGCTTCCGGCGGTTCCTGCAGTACTTGCCGAGCCGCCACCGCTACCACCGCCACCACCCGCGATATATCCACCGACACCAAATTGGCCGATAGCCGTGAACCAAGATGAGAATGCATTTGTTCCGGCTCCACCGTTACCACCAACGCCGCTTGTCGTCATCGCTCCGCCGGCACCGCCGGCTCCGCCACCGCCAGCACCCGCCACATAGCCACTGCCCGCCGCTGTGTTGCCACCGGCATTGCCATACTTTGCCGTTGCATATGTGGGCAGAGTTTGAGTTGATGATCCGCCTACGCCTCCATTGCCGTGTTCTGTGCCGCCACCGCCACTTCCTCCAGCGCTTCCATTAGCGATATTCGTCGTCGTCGATCCATATGCGTATCCAGCTCCCGCGCCACCACCTCTCGCAACAAAGGTGGAGGATGAGTTAATCCAAGAATTGGCGCCATTGGCTGCGCGGTTGAGCGACGGATCGAGAGATGCTGCACCACCGGCACCGCCTGCGCCTACATAAACATTCATTGTTGATCCAGAGGTGAGCGGATAGCTTGTTGAGGTAACGACACCGCCAGCACCACCACCGCCGCCCCAGGCGCCGCCGCCACCACCGCCGCCACCTGCCACTACCAAGACCGCAGCACTGGAAATCGCATTAGGCACTGTAAACGAATTAGCGCCTGTCCCAGAGAATGCGAGGTAGCAGTATCCGCCTGAGTCAACGAGGACCACTCCTGTGTTGTTAGAGAGTGAGACGTTGCAACCGCCAGTGGCGAGTGCGTTCGCTGGCAAACCACCAATAAAAGCAAGGATGAGGGGCACAATTCCGAGAAAAACTCGGTACTTAACGCCATCCTTCATGAATAAATTCTACGAAGTTATCGCGAGTAAGGCTACTCGCGTACCCTTGTGCCATGACTCTGCTCCATGCACTCGACCTCTTGTCGACATTTGTCTTCGCTCTTGTCGGCGCGCGAGTAGCAGCAGATCGCGGCCTGGATTATGGAGGCATCACCTTTATCGCCACCATCGCTTCAATCTCTGGTGGAACACTACGAAACGTCTTCCTCGGGATCATGCCGGTCTGGATTACTGATCCGTGGATTCTTGCCTCGGTGCTGGCAGCGGTAATTATTACCTTGACCTTCCGTCGAGTTACGCATGTTGGCAAGACCCTTCTCGTGATGGACACCTTTGCACTTGCTACTGCGACGATGTCAGGAACACAGCTGGCATTTGAAATTAATATCCCTTGGTACTCATCAATAATTTTTGGCGTCATCACAGCCGTCACCGGCGGATTGCTTCGAGATGTTCTCTGCCAAATAGAACCTGTTTTGCTACATAGAGAAACAATCGGAACAAGTGCTCTTATGGGGGCAAGTACTTTCGTAGCGTTGATTGCCCTCGATGTAGATCAGTTTCCCGCAGTTCTGATCGGTGGTTTCGTTGTTATTGCAACTCGAGTACTTTCAATCCAATTTGATTTACACCTTCCTAAATTTAAGAAGTAGAAAGATTTAGGCGTGATTTATGGCCAATTTCTTTTTTCGGTAATAAAAAGGTAAACTTCACCTGTGTTACACAAGTAGCGCAATAGATATATGAGCCTAATTCAGGCTCTTCTTGCGAGTCTTATCTCCACCTTGGTCCGGCCACAATGGCCTTCCTCATCGAGACGCGCTTGATCTCTCGATAGGAAACTTAATAATGACTTTACAAAAGCGTACAACCGCGCCCGGAAAAGCACGTCGCGAAGCCTCGAAGGGCAAGCCACGTCGTGCAGCAGCTGCGAAAGCAACAAAGAAAGCTGCTTCAGCACCACGCGCAAAGAGCTCGACCACACCTCGCACTGCATCGAAGGCAACCCCTCGTAGCAAGAGCGAATTCAAGCCAACCACAACCGTTCGTTATTCAGATAAAGATCCAGTGGCATCTACTCGTAAAGAGAAGCGCTTAACAGATCGCTCAAAGCTTCGTGCTGCTCGCTTCCAGAAGCAGATTGGTTCGAAGTCTAAGGAAGTTGAAGGCGCACTTAAGGGCAATCCGCGTCAATCAGCTAAAGAGCGCGTCTTTGAAAAGGGCGGTCGTCCAAAGCCAAAGACTCGTGCAGAGAAGTTTGTTTCAGAACGCAGCGAGCGACCAGATCGTCGTTCAACAGAGCGCACTGAACGCCCAGCGGCACGTACATTCGACAAGCCAAAGCGAACATTTGATAAGCCAGCACGTTCTTTCGATAAGCCAGAGCGTTCATCACGTCCAGCAGATCGCACAGAGCGCCCTGCACGTTCATTCGATAAACCAGAGCGTTCATTCGACAAGCCAAAGCGAACATTTGATAAGCCAGCACGCGATTTCTCAAAGCCGCCACGCGATCGCCGCACAGCGACAGGTCGCAATAGCGAACCACACTCTTTCTCAAAGGGTCGCGGTCGCAATGTTGCAGAAGATTTCGGTGCGGATGATTCATACATCTCACCAAACCTCGCAGATGCAAACTTGATTGATGCAACACCACTGGATGCTGTTGCAACGACATTCCGCGAGCTTGGTGTACCAGCAGCGCTAGACAATGCTCTTAGCGCTCAGGGCATCAAGAGTCCGTTCCCAATCCAGGTAGCAACACTTCCTGATGCGATTGCAGGTCACGACATTCTTGGTCGTGGTCAGACAGGTTCTGGAAAGACTCTTGCATTTAGCCTTGCACTGCTTTCCAATATCGCAGATAAGAAGGCAAATCCACACAAGCCATTGGCATTGATTCTTACGCCTACTCGTGAACTTGCTCAGCAGATTGATGAAGTTCTGCTTCCTCTCGCTCGCTCAGTGGGCCACGCATCAGTAGTTGTTGCAGGCGGAATGTCTTATACAAAGCAGATCACTGCAATGCGTAAGGGCACAGCAATCTTGGTGGCAACACCTGGCCGCCTTATCGACCTTCTTAATAAGGGCGAAGTTCAGCTCGATCAATTGCAAATTACAGTTCTCGATGAAGCAGATCAGATGGCAGATATGGGCTTCTTGCCAGTTGTGCAAGAGATTCTTGATCAGGCAAAGCAGGGCGGACAGCGTCTTCTCTTCTCGGCAACTCTGGACCGTGGCGTTGATGCACTCGTGCGTCGCTACCTGAAGAACCCAAAGACTCACTCATTGCAGAACGACCGTGCCTCTGTTTCAACAATGGAGCACTTCCTTCTTGTGATGGAACCCTCTGAAAAAGATGAGGTCACAGCAGAGATTGCCGCTCGTAACGGAAAGACAATTCTCTTCGTGAAGACTCAGCGCGGCGCCGATCGTCTTGCAGACAAGCTTGCTCATGCAGGTGTTCCAGTTGGAGCACTTCACGGCGGCAAGTCGCAGGCGGTTCGCACTCGCACACTCGCTCTATTTAAGGAATCCGAGAATGCAGCACTCGTTGCAACTGATGTTGCAGCTCGCGGTATTCACGTCGATGGGATCTCTCTTGTAGTGCACGTCGATCCTGCACAAGATCACAAGGATTACTTGCATCGTTCAGGGCGCACCGCTCGAGCTGGAGAGTCAGGAACCGTGGTCTCACTGGCAACTACCAAGCAACAACGCTCTGTTAAGGGTCTCACAACTCGCGCAGGAGTTAACCCAAAGACTGTAAACGTAAAGCCATCCAGCGAAGAGCTGATGCGCATTACTGGTGCTCAGCAACCGTCTGGGATTCCATATGTTCCACCTGTTGTCGAGGCGCCAAAGCGCGCTCCTCGCAAGGGTGGATCAGGGGGAGGGCGCGGTTACCGTGGCAATCGCAGTGGTGGCAACGGTGGTCGTGGACGTCGCTAACTCAAAGTAGTTGCCGTGCGAAATGCAATCTGCTTAGAAATTGTCTGAGGTATATGTAATACTTCAGCTGCAGGAAGGAAACTTCCCGCCTTGCCGAACCCCCGCTTAGTCGGGGGTTTCGTGCTTTATGGCCAAATACGATTCTGACCTCGTGGGGGATTAAGTGATGGCTCGATTATTTTCCACAACTTCAACTTCTCGGCCACCGCTCGTGGATCAGATTCTTTAATTGTATGAACTCGATTAAAAATGTAGGTAATCATGTCAGAAGCTTGCAACACTCGATCTGATTTAGAATCAACAAACTCTATGGGGCTCATTAAGTTTGGAAGTCTCGACGACTTGTATCCAAAAGTTCCAATGAGTTGATAGTTCTTGAAGTTTGAGGCGCTTATCTCGGAAGTGTGATGCTCGTCGGCTCTTAATTGGACCAGGCAATTACTCATCCGGCCCCTTGCATCAACTCTTTCAAGCAGATAATTAAAGGCGATCTCTCTTGGTGAAAATGGACGCGGATAGTTTCTGGCAATCAATTTATTTATATTGATGCCTTCAATTAAGGCAGTGGCCTGACTCTCAGCAATGATTCTAAGAACCTTGGAATAAAGCCAAAATCTGGCACCGATAGGAATGTTTCGCCAAGGGTCTTCAGCCGATCGCATAATAGAACTTCCATGAAATTCAGAATTAGGATCTACGTTGGTAAATTCGTTAGCGAACGCACACATTAATTCAACCAATGAATCGGAAATAAATTGAGCCTGATCTAAGGTGCAAACAAGAGACCCCAAGAAATAAGCCTGTGAATCACGTTCTGACTCATCAATGTAGGCAAAGAGCACTTGTAAGCCTTTCGATTCGGATAGGGGACTATCTCAGAACGAACCGACAAACCGAAGAAGCAAACAAAAATCTGTGGAGGGGCTCTTTAAGGCTTCAAAACGATTTTGCCGGTTGTCTCTCGTGCAAGTATTGCACTATGGGCGCCGGCAGCTTCGTTGAGTGGGTAAGTTCCGCCGATCACTGGCTTCAACTTTCCCTCTGCAACTAGTGCAAACAACTGAGCAATAACTTCGCCCATCATTGATGGGCTGGCAAAGCAATTGGCGAGCCAGAAACCCGAAACTGTCTTGGAGCCATGCATCAGTGCCCCGGGGTGGATTGGAGTTGGCGCTGTACGTGATGCCATTCCATATGTGACCATTCGCCCGAAATCACCGAGCGCCTTCATGCTCTCGTCGAAGGTATTTCCACCGACCATTTCAAGGACAATATCTACACCCTTGCCGCCGTTTGCTCTACGCAATTCTTTACCGAGATCTTCAACATTGGCGTCAACTACTTCATCTGCACCGAGTGATTGCGCTAGTACTGCCTTCTCGGCAGAGGATGTCACCGCAATCACTTTTGCACCCCACATCTTCGCCAATTGAATCGCGAGGGTTCCCACACCACCAGCTGCAGCATGGATAACAACAGTTTCACCGGAGGAGAGGTGGCTCATCGTTTTTAGGATGTGCCACGCAGTTGTGCCCTGAACTAACATGCAGAGCGCTTGCTCATCTGTAACAGAATCAGGAATGGGCGCTAACATTGTCTTAAATGCAGTTGCTTTCTCTGCATAACCTCCTGAATTAACGCTAGCCAAATATCGTTTGCCATCAAATATTCCAGTGATCTCAAGACCAGGAATCATCGGTAGCTTCTGCGGAGACAGGTAGCTATTTTCGGTTTGATGAGTATCTGCATAGTTGATACCGATCGCAGTGACATCAAGTAGAACTTCATTTTCGCCAGGAACTGGATTTGGAAGTTCAACATACTTCATTACATCGGGACCACCGTACTCAGAGATTTGAATAGCTTTCATGTGGGTAGCCTAAAGGTTTTATCGAAAAGTCAAAACAGCTATCTCAAGGTGTTCCTTTTTAGTACCCAGAATTCTCCGACTTGCGAAGTTGAAGCACTAAAAGTGATATCTGAGGGGGTTAAAACAGCATATACAGAATGTCGTGCAGTCACCGCTGGTTTCCAGTTGCAGGTCGCTACAAAATTGGGATAAGCGCCACTAGTCCCAATAGATAAACAGTTAGCAATCCGTTTTCCATCCATGTAAAACCTTACTTTTCCAGGCGCGTTGACAGTCACCGAAACAGCGATAGAAACTCCCTTATAAATCACACCAATTACTGACGGGGTTGTTATTGTTGAACTTTCATTGAGGTTGATTACAGTGATATTGATTGACTGGTTGCCAATATTTCCAGCTGCATCTGTGGCGGAAATGGTGATGTTATAGATGTTATTTCCACCAGAATCTGCAGGTGCTTCATAATCTGGGGAGATGGCAAAGCGAATAATGGCGGTAGCGGTTTCCGTACGCGTAATTGTGAAATCCGATTGGTCTACTCCACCCGAAATAGTTAAAGTTGAAGACTCATTCACGACGATAGTTGCGACAGTAAAACTTGTAGATACGTTTTCATTGACTGTAAATGTTTCAGTAGATGAAAATCTAGGCGCGACAACGTCTGGGTTGCCAGGTCCATCCGGTGGAATTGCTGCGTCAGAGAGCCAAAATTTCGAACTACCGCTGTAATCACCAATCAGATACTTATTTAATCCGTGCGCTCTTCCTAAGTAGGTTCCATTACTAAATGTCCCACCGCCTGCGAGACCATTGACGGGGTAGGTGATTGTGCAGAGCGTTCCCGAAGTCCCTGTTGCGGCGCCGCAAGCTCCCGAGCCATCGCCATTAAAGATGAGGTATGAAGGGCCATCAGATCTCAGTGCCCAGACCTTGTATCCGTAAGCGTGACGGATTTGGTAGAGGTAAGTTCCATCTGTCGCTATGCCATGATCATCATCTGGCCAACTTGCAGTTGTGTCGGCAAGAATGAAATCAGTGGAGTGATTTGCCTGCATCGAAGCCCCAGTACCGCTAATTGTGTAAAGCCTTAAAATCTTGCAGTACATACCGCTTGGACATTGTCCCTGACCCGTACCTACTTTTCCGCCACCATCAAAAGATGCTGCAGCAACCGATGTTCCTACAGAACCTATTCGACCATCCGGAAATTGAATGAAGTTTCCGTATAGCCAGGTTCCGCCTGGAGGAAGATTTTTGGCGGCAATTCCATCGGAAGCTCGCAGATTTACTGAAGTCATCGACCAAGTAGCCGCTGCTGAGATTGTGATGCAATAGATAGAATCAAGTGTCACCTGGGTGTCTTTACGTATGAACAAACACCCATTGCCATAAACCAGTGCCAAGCTATCTGCCGAAAGTCCAGCTAAGCCAGTTACCTCATGGACAGATACGAGCACCCCAGCAGGAGTTGTTTTGCAGATGAAGCCACTATTGGTAGATGGCCGGAAATAAATGTGGGTGCCATCTGAAGTGATTCCGCGAATTCCAGCGCCGGTACATTTTGAACCATTGGTCACCGTGTTGGAATCGACAACTGTAATTAACGTTCCGCCGTTGCCGATGAGACGCGCTGCGACAGGTATCTCCCATTTGGCATACAAGGTGACGTTCGCAGTTAAATTGTAAGCAGCTCCAGGAGCGTAGGTTGTACCCGTTCCATTGGCCAGGGTATTCCAACCTGCGAACGTAAAACCTTGTCTTGCAAGATTTCCGCTATTGGTGGCTAGTGAAATTGTTCCTTGTGGCAGTGGGCCGGGATTAGGAGGAGTTCCGGTTACAAATCCACTTTGATGTTGAGATGCATTGGCATCATAAGTGACCGTGTAATTGGCGGCCAAGGCAGTCGGAGTTCCAACAGTAAGTGGAATCATGGAAACCAAGATCGTGAAGAGAACTTGAATTATTGATAGACGACCGCGCTTCACGCTGAAGATTTTATCGGTAGCCAAGGATTTGGCTACTACTGAGGTAAGTTCGGGGCATGAATCTCACTACTTGCTTGTGGTTTAACGGCCAGGCTCGCGAAGCGGCTAACTTCTATGCCAGCATCTTCCCCAATAGTTCCGTTGAGGGCAATTGGATTGCACCGACGGATACACCAGGCAATGAGCAAGGCACTGAAGTTGTAGTGAACTTCAAGATTTTCGGACAGAACTTCATCGCTCTCAATGGTGGTCCACAGTTCAAGCACTCTGAAGCTGTTTCATTTCAGATCCCATGTGCAGATCAAGCAGAGATTGATAAGTATTGGGAGATACTCACCGCCGATGGGGGAGAAGAGAGCCAGTGCGGTTGGCTCAAAGATAAGTTCGGAGTCTCTTGGCAGGTAGTCACACCGGATATGGGCAAGTACCTCGGCGGTTCAGACCCTGAGGGTGCTCAACGTGCAACACAGGCAATGCTTCAGATGAAGAAGATCGATATCGCCGTAATGAAAGCAGCTTACGAAGGTATCTAGCGGATATTGACTCTTTTCCTCACAGGCAGCAAAGTCTTGCCTGAAGTGACTGCTGATGTGGTTCCATCAGACGGAGTGAGTGTTGCATGGACGTCTCGGTTTCCGGTCACAGATGGTTTCCAGGTGCACGTTGCCGTAATGGACGGTGCAGATCCGGAAGTTGAAACCGCGAGGCATCCAGGAATTCTCTTGCCATCTATATAGAAACGCACCTTGCCTGGGATATTGACCGTAACTGTTACTGATTCAAGAGTTCCTTTATAGATAGTGCCTGTAAATGTAGGAGCAAGGATTGCAGAAGTTAGGGTGTAGCGAATAATGACAATTCCTGCTGCGCCATCTCCGCCATAAGCTGCTGGATCTGTCCCATAGCCATAATTTGGAGAGCCACCCGAACCGGGAGTCTTAGTGCCTGTTGAACTTGAAACATTTCCCCACGGACGAAAATCGGAAACCTTTGAGTATTCAATAGATGATCCCGAAATTGAAGAGGTTCGACTCGAAGCAAGCGCGATTTTTCCACCTAGTCCACCACTACCCGAATCGCTCTGTGCATTGCCGCCAGCTACACCCTGGAGCCCGATGTAGGTATTCCCTTGAAAAGATATTCCACTTGCCGAATATGCACCTGCTAGGCCTCCGGTGATTTCGTTTCCAGTACCAGCATTTCTCGAACGCGCACCGCCACCGTTGCCACTTGAAACAAAGTCCGCCCCACCAACTCCAGCGCCCGCGCGCAAGCCACCAAGATATGTGACGCCGTTGCCACCTCCACCTCCACCCACCTTGAGCGAACCTAAATAGGAAGTGCCACCAGATGTGCCCTGCCCATTTGAAACCGAACCAGTTCCTGCGGCACCAACTTTGATAGCGATTGTTTCCGAAACCAGGATTGAAGAGTGAGAGAAGAAACCGCCAGCACCACCGCCTCCGCCGGTCTGCCAATCAGCTGAGTCGCCACCGCCACCGCCACCGCCAACAACTATTGCAGACACTGATGTAACACCGAGAGGGACAGTCCACGTTGCTTCAGTTGTATTTGTAAAAGTCACGATGCAATCTTGTCCAGATCGAGCTGCAGTTATTCCGGCCGAGTTAGATACTGATTGATCGCAAGCTGTGGAATTTGTACCTGTTGCAGTAACGAGAGCCGCTTGAGCAGGTGAGATGGAAACAAAAGCAAAGCTAATTTGCCCAATGATTAACAAAGCGGTTGAGGTAAATCGCTTTGTTTTCAACATAGGGGTGAGTCTACGCCCGAACCCCTGAGCGCGAAATTGAGAAGAATTTGTATTCAATACGTTTGTAGAGCGCTGAAACACCGCTCTGATAGACGATAGCCGTTACGGGAATAAATCCCCGAGTCATCGGTTTCCACTGACAGGTTGCAGTTGCCCCTGGCGTTAACGTGATGTTTCTGCAACCAGGAATCTGCTTACCAAATTGAAGAAATGTAACTTTTCCCGTGATGGGGAGATTTATTTGAAGTTGAGTGCTGGTTCTAAAAGCCACAGTTGATTGATTGATTCGCCCAGATCCTAAAGATGGAGTGGAGGTCACATCCGAGATGTAGCGAACAATGACGACACCGCTTCCACCGCTACCACCTTGAGAAGATGTGCCAGTGCTGACATGAGGACCACCAGATCCACCTCCACCACCACCTGTGTTCGCAACTCCATCTGCGCCATTGACAATTGTGTCGCCTGCAAACCAACCATCGCCTGAGCCACCGCCACCAAGACCACCACTACCTACGTTACAAACGTAACCACCGTTGCCATGACACCCACCACCACCACCACCTGCATAGTAAGTTGCACTTCCATTGATGCGAGAAATTTTGCCGACGCCGCCATTTCCAGATTTTCCTGAAACGCTAGCAGTGACAGTTCCTGCTGCACCCACAGCTCCAGCACCACCGCCTCCGCCAGTTGGGTACCCATAGTCGTAATTAACATTTGGTGCACCACCTGCAAATCCGTAAAAAGCGTTGGATGCAGAACCAGCAGTTACTCCCGTGCTTCCAGCACCGCCGCCACCCGAACCGCCAGACCCTGCAGTTGCATTCCATTGACCGCCACGACCACCACCTGCAGCAGTTACTGCTCCGAATGATGAAGCACTTCCATTTTCACCAAAGCGCGATGTAAGACCGGCCCGATCACTAGTGATTGCACCTAGACCACCAGCTCCGACCGTAATTGCGATTACTGAGGACGGAGTTACTGAAACAGAACTCGTCTCAATCATCGCGCCAGCACCACCGCCAGCTCCAACCCATGAACCACCGCCTCCGCCTCCGCCAACGATGAGGACATCTACTTGGGGGACAGAACTTGGAACAGTCCAGTCACATGAGGTAACAGTTGTAAAGGTGTGAACCGTATATACGGCATTGACTAAACCATTTGTGCCATCGCCTGTGAATGTTGACGTATTGCTAACACACGGCGCCGCTTGTGCAGGGGATGTGGAGACAGTCGACAGCCCAGCGAGAGCCAATGCCCACACTAAAGATTTTCGAGGTAGCCAGCGCACGATGAGATTCTACTTGTCCTAAAAAAGTGGGTTGTGAGGGACTCGAACCCCCGACCCGGTGATTAAGAGTCACCTGCTC
>CALJUA010000156.1 GCA_937975715.1 uncultured Candidatus Planktophila sp. | reverse complement strand
CATGACGCTGTTTAAGACGACGCGCCTTTGCACGGATCTCCATCATCGAAAGATTGGGTGAATCATCGATAAAGAGTGGTGCATCAGAGATCTCGCCCATACGACGAGCAAGCTTTGCCCATTCGTCATCAGATAGCTGACCTGAACGAATATTGTTAAGACCTACGCGCGCTTCAGATGACAACATACGCATGGTGATTTCAGACTTCGACATTTCGAGAGAGAAGATGACCGAAGCTTTATTGTCATGAATTGCAGCATGACGAGCGATATCAAGGCCTAGTGTTGATTTTCCTACCGCAGGACGGGCAGCAACAATGATCATGTTTCCTGGATGTAGGCCATGTGTGAGTTTGTCGAGATCACGGAATCCTGTCATAACGCCTTCTACACCAGCGCCTTTTGAGATTGCTTCAATCTCATCGAGTGCTTGCGGAAGAAGTTCGCTTAAGAGAACGTAATCCTCTGAGGAGCGACGTTCGGTAACTGCATAAATCTCTGCCTGTGCTGCATCAACTGCATCATCGACTTCACCATTTTGATCGTAACCAAGTTGAACAACTTTTGTGCCCGCTTCAACAAGTCGGCGCATGATTGCATGATCAAGAACAATCTTTGCGTAGTAACTTGCGTTAGCAGCTGTCGGTACAGATGAAATCAGAGTGTGGAGATATGGTGCGCCGCCTGCACGTGCAATTTCTCCACGCTTTGTGAGTTCTGCAGCAACTGTGATTGCATCTGCGGGTTCGCCGCGACCATAGAGATCGAGAATTGCTTCAAAGATTAATTCGTGTGCAGGGCGATAGAAATCGCGTGAACGAAGAACCTCAACAACATCGGCGATCGCATCTTTAGATAGCAACATTCCGCCGAGAACTGATTGTTCTGCTTGAAGATCTTGAGGTGGAGTGCGCTCGAACTCGACCCCGACGGTGTTCTGCTGTGGGGCCTTATTAGAAGGAAACTCTGCGATGCTCACGTGGGCAATAGTGGCTTCCACCCCCGACAAAAGCGACCTGGCCTGTGTGTAAGGCTGTGCGTAACTCGCCATTTCCTGTGTGGAGAGCTGGGGATAAAGTGTGGATAACTGTGGATATCGGTGGATAAGGCGCGCTATGAGCGTAGATATTTGTGGATGGATTTACCTCGCCGACATCTCACATTGTGGGCCTGACCGAGATAGCCACCTCGCTAGAGGAAACTTACCTCCATGATCGTTGACTACGCCCTCTACCAAAATGGACTCCGTTACAAAGAGCCATCCAATCTTGGTGAGCTCATTAGTAAAGCTAAGACCGAGGGTGGCTTTGTCTGGCTGGGACTCGCTGAGCCGACCGCAGCTGAGTTCGACAAGATCATGGGTGACTTTCAATTCCACCCACTTGCTGTTGAAGATGCGGTCGCTGCACACCAACGCCCTAAGTATGAAGAGTTCCCTGATGTTCAGGTAATGGTTCTTAAGACTGCCTTCTATGAAGAGAAAGGTAGTTTGATTTCTACCGGTGAAATTTTCTGCTTTATCGGCGAACATTTCATTGTTGTTGTACGCCACGGAAATGGCGCACCGCTTGCTCATACTCGCCATGAGCTTGAAGCAAATCCTGAGCAACTTTCTAAAGGTCCATACGCCGTGCTACACGCAATCTTGGATCACGTCATTGATTGCTATATCGATATCTCCATCGAACTTGAAACTGACGTAAATCAGGCAGAGGCGAAGGTATTTAGTGAATCTCGCATCAGTGCATCACAAGAGATTTATTTATTGAAGCGCGAAGTCATCGAGTTCCGCCATGCAATCGATCCATTGCTTGCACCACTGCAAAACATTGCAAGCATTGGTGCGCGACATATCCCGCCAGAGCTAACACCGTTCTTTAGAGATACCTTAGATCACCTTGCACGCGCATCAGATGCTGCATCAGGTTTAGATTCGCTTCTGCAATCAGCGCTGCAAGCTGAGATTGCACAGGTGCAGCTTCAGCAGAATGAAGATATGCGCAAGATTACTTCTTATGTAGCACTTGCTTCAGTTCCAACCATGGTTGCAGGTATCTACGGAATGAACTTTGACACGATGCCAGAACTTCGATGGAAATTCGGATATCCCATCGTCGTTGGCTCGCTTGTTCTAGTTACGCTCTTCTTATATAGAAAGTTTAAGAAATCCGGTTGGTTATAAGTATTATGAAATAAGTAAAGCCCGCCACCAATCTTAGGTTCTAGGAATCGGGGCAACACTTAGAGAAATCTGGTGTTGTATGG
>CALJUA010000155.1 GCA_937975715.1 uncultured Candidatus Planktophila sp. | reverse complement strand
TAGATAAGGCTCCCCCTATTGATAGGTGGGGGCCTTTTCTATGTAATCGTTCAATGTCACGCGCGGCAAGGTATCTCCTCCCTGCTCTGATTGCAGGACATATCGCCTGGCGACTTATCTCTCCGAACGAGTCGGCGGTGCGTGACCTGGTGCTTTATAACCTGATCTGGCTGATCGCACTCATCGCGGTGATCTACGCACCGCTCACCCTCGATCGCGTTGCGCTCGGAGCGATCGCTTTGGCAGTTTTCTCGTGGGGAGTAGGTTCACTTGCTACCAGTTTCGATGAGCTCTACAGCGACAATCCAAGATTCACGATTCCTACGCAAGTTCTTTATACGCTCTTCTACCCCTTGATTCTTATTGCTATTCCACGGCTTTCGGCGCTGACTGCAAAGTTGAGACCCATCGAACTCTTGGATTCACTGATCTTTGGCCTTGGCTTTACTTCCATGGCAGCAACACTTTTATTAGTAACAATTTTTCCGGCAGATACCCTGACAGGATCATCAGATTTCTTTACGATTTTCTACCCCGTTGGCGATTTAGCGCTGCTCTTGATTGCAATTACCACCCTCATTACTCGCGGGATCGATAGGCAGAGTCTCTACTTTGCGGCAGGAGTTTTAGTTTTTGCCCTCACAGACTTTTATTATCTCTGGCTGGCACTCAATCATAGATACTCTTTTGGCAGCATCGCTGATAACGGTTGGCTTATAGCAGTGGCTCTCATCGCTCATTCAACTTCATGTGAAAGTAAGAAGAAAGAGAAGTTCACTCCGATTCATTCCGCCCTGGTTGCTGTCTCAATTTTCATTAGCCCCATACTTCTCGCCATTAGTGCTCTGAAGCCCAACATATTTCCGATGTATATATTGATCCCATCGATTGCTAATTTACTTCTCGCTTTTATCCGTATGAGCACAGCGCTTCGAGAAGCACGGACCTTGGTATCAGAGCGGATGTTGGCTCGTACTGATGAATTGACAGGACTGGCTAATCGTCGACGAATGTTGGCAGAGATTGAAAACTTCTCACATGCAGAGGGTGCATTTATGTTGCTCGATCTCGATCAATTCAAACCCGTCAATGACCAATATGGGCACGAGGTGGGAGATCTACTTTTACGACAAGTCGCGCAGAGATTTATGCGCACCCTTCCGACTGGTGCCATATTGGCGCGACTCGGTGGGGATGAGTTCGGCGTTCTTGTCCGTGGAAGTTACGAAGAGACCCTTGAGAGCGCTCACGCTCTGCGAGCCTCGCTAACCTACCCATTCACTGTGCGCGGAGTATCAATCCAAGTAGGAGTCAGCATTGGCTATGTCCACAATGATGGAGCTGGAAACCTCTTAAAGCGAGCTGATGACGCTATGTATCGAGCTAAGCAGATGGATATGGGGGTTGCTCAACTTTAATTTCTTTAAGGCGCTCTAGGGATTCAACTCGTTCGACAGCATGATCGACGATCCGCTCTGGATATCCATGGCTATAGCCATCGAGATAGAGCCATGGTTCGTGAATATCACTGCCATTTAAGTGAGCAAGTTCTGGAACGTATTTTCGAATATAGGTTCCTTCAGGATCAAACTTCTTTCCTTGTTCGATTGGGTTGAAGACTCGGTAATACGGCGATGCATCGGTACCCGTGCCGGCAGTCCATTGCCAACCATGGGCGTTCGAAGCAACATCGAAATCAACGAGATGCTCCTTGAAGAAATCGGCGCCATGCTGCCATTCGAGGTGGAGGTCTTTTACTAAAAACGAAGCGACCACCATACGTGTGCGGTTGTGCATCCACCCTTCAAGAAGCAATTGACGCATCGCTGCATCAACGAATGGGAATCCGGTTTTACCTTGCTTCCACGCTTCGAGCTGCGCACCAGGTGCGTCATAACGCATAGCGGTAAATTTCTCAGAGTAATAGTCATTCTCTGTATGAGGATTATGAAAGAGCACATCTGCATAGAACTCGCGCCAGGCAATTTCCTTCCGGAATGTGTCGTGAGCTTTGCTATCGCCAAGACCTGCAAGCAATGTGCGTGGATGAATTTCGCCGAACTTAAGATGCGCTGACATCTTTGATGTGCCGTCTACACCTGGAATATTACGATTTTCATCGTAAGTATCGAGAGCACTCTTCTTAAATTGTTTAAAGCGCTCAAGCGCTGCTTTCTCTCCGGCTGGAGTGATGATTGCACCTTCTGGCAAAGGCCATGCAGGAAAATTTCGATCTTTATCTGTAGGAGTCGCAGTAACAATCTTCTTTGGTGTAGGTGCTGGTGCTCGCCAGCCATGGATGCACCAGTTCTTGTAGAAAGGCGTGTAGACCTTGTATGGAGTTCCATCGGTTGGCTTTACAACGCGACCCGGTGCAACTGCATAAGGACTTCCAGTTGCAATTAAATTGATACCAGCCGCAATCACGCGAGCATCGCGAGCGGCTCCATATGGTTCGTACTCTGCTGAGATATGAACTTCATCGGCACCGTAACGTTGTTGAAGTTCTTTTAAAACATCTACGACATCGCCGACCATGACATGAAGTCCACCGTTGAGAGACTCATCGAGTGCATGGAGCGATTGACCAAGGTAGGCAAGGCGCTTGCTGCCAGCCTGATTGATCAGTGATGGATCAAGGATAAAGACGGGAACAATTTCATCGCTATTTTTAATTGCTTCATTGAGCGCTGGATGATCACCGATACGTAGATCGCGACGGAACCAGATAATTGCCCGCTTCACTTATTGACTCCAGTTGCAACCTTTGAAGTTAGTATCTTGCCATCAGAATTCTTAAGAATGGCGATAAATTCAAGTTTGGCGTTCTTCTTAAATTGGTCTGGTTGAAGAAAGACACGATAAAGATTTCCAGGCGTTACATTTGTTTCAAAAGTCATCCTATCCGCCGTACCTAACGACTTCCATTTACCTTTGGGCTCACGTGCTAGAAATGTCACTGAGTTATACCCCGGGGAATTAACTGTCACCGAAAGTTGCTTCCAGAGCGGGGAATCATTGCTCGACGAGAACTTGAGATTTGAAACCTTACTTGTCGAACTCTTTGTAATTAAGGTTGTTGCCTTGAGTAAGCAGAAGGAGTTTGGACTGATAGCTATCTCGATATTTCCAGTGCTTGTGCAATTGCCTGCCAACCTATTCCAACTTCCTTGATTTGTTATTGGTTTGACTGAGACAGTTTTTGATTCATCAGCAGCGTTAAATGCAACAAGGTACTCCTGCTTATCCGCATAACGAGATGCAACGTAGACCTGCCCTTGGGCAAGCAATGTTTGCTGAGTGCCAGATCGGAGCGCTGGGTTATTCACAATAATCTTTTGCAGAGCCTTTATTTCATCGGCTATTGGACTAACAGAGTCAAAACCATTGCCCTCGCCAATCGGATCTGAGCCAATACGAGCTTCCCACTTCCAGCTTTCGACCTGGGTTGCAAACATATCCTGACGGGCTAATTTATCTCCTCCGCTGCCAGCCATACCCTTCTCGTCACCGTAATAGATAACTGGCCCGCCACGTAATAGCAATAACATGGATTGAGCGAGGATGGCCTTCCGTAGCGCAGCATCTCTATCGGCGGCTCCACTGTAGATAATTGAACCGATACGTCCAATATCGTGATTGCCGAGAAAAGTTGCTAAACCATAGGCGCTGGTGCGCGAGGTCGTATATAAATCGTCAGCGTTAAAGAGTGTTGCCAAACGATCTGCCATTCCAAATCGACCAACAAATCGACTCACTTGATCGTTAAACCCAAAATCTAGGACAGATGGAGTCTGTCCGCCTGCAACATAGGTTGAAAGTGTCTGCGGACTTCCATCGGCAACTTCACCAAAAATGGGGAAGCTCTTCTTTCCTTGAGCCGCGGCTATTTTTTGTATTGCAGGTATAACTGCTTTCCAAAATTCTGGATTGACATGCTTAAAGGTATCGATACGAAATCCATCAATATCAAATTCTTTGATCCAATAACTCCAGATATCTATGAATCCCTGCACAACGACTGGCTTCTCTGTTGCTAGGTCATCGAGTCCAAAGAAGTCTCCAACAAGTGCAGACTCTCCCTCAAAGGTTGAATCTCCAGCGTTGTGATAATTATTGATGTCGTTGAGAAAAGCTGGATTCTTAATTTTCTCTTTTCCTGCAGGCAAATATGGCTTCCCATTTGCATATTGGATGACATCAGCGGTGTGATTTGCGACGACATCCACAAATATCTTCAATCCCATCGAATGGGCAGTTGCAATAAGTTTCTTAAAGTCTGCCTCGGTCCCGAGATGGGGGTCGACGGCCATGAAATCGAGCGCCCAATACCCGTGGTAAGCGGAGGAGTTGCCTTGAATTGATTGTTGTTTAAAAGGTGGAGTAATCCAGATTGCCGAGACACCTAAGTCGGCTATATACGGAAGCTTCTCGGTCAAACCTTGAAAATCTCCGCCGTGCCAGTACCCGATATTTGTCGGATCATAACCATCACCGTTATTGAGTGGGTTTCCATCCGAGAAGCGGTCAGTCATCACAAAGTAAGTCGATTGAGTACTTAAGTCACCTCGAGCAACCGGTTGAAAGAGTGCGCCATAGTTCTCTGCCGCCTCACTTGAATAGGTTGGAACAATTAGTGCGATTGAAAGAAGAAGAGAAAGTGTTGATCTTTTCATCGCACGACCCATATTCCAAAAGTTGATATCTCTGAATTGATTGTGAAAGTTGAACCTGATGCTGCTGTGCCTGCAAGGTGTCTTTTAACGCTCAATCCGTAGGGGCGAAGGTCGATGGTCGCGTTGACTTGTCCACGGGAGACAAAGAAGAGAATTGACTCTTTCTTAGATTCGCGAAGGAAAGCAATGTATTCATCTTCGACGACTACCCAACGCAGACCGCCATCGATAAAGGCGTTATGTGTTCGACGGATTGCAATTAATTCTCTTACTTGAGATAGGAATTCATGATCCCAATTATCTCGATTGTTCCAATCTATTGTTCGGCGGGCATCTTCTCCCCAGAGGCCTTCAAGGCCAAGTTCATCTCCGGCAAAGATTGATGGGACTCCTGGATATGCCAGAGAGGTAGCAATAGCCGCCAAGTGTGCGCTCTTATCGCCTTTAACAACGGATCTAAATCGTGCGGTGTCATGTGTGTCGAGGAAAGTCATACTTGCGACCAGAGAACGCCAAGGAATTGTTGCACTGAATTGATTCATGCTGGCAACAAGTTGTTTACCGGAAATTCGCGGCATAGCAAAAGGCAAGCCTTGAAAACCGCCGGTGATTTCCGA
Source organism: uncultured Candidatus Planktophila sp. (assembly GCA_937975715.1). Taxonomy (GTDB): domain Bacteria; phylum Actinomycetota; class Actinomycetes; order Nanopelagicales; family Nanopelagicaceae; genus Planktophila. The sequence continues at coordinate 44,285 of CALJUA010000155.1, read as the reverse complement.
GTTGCGGTTCATCCAGTTCCAGAATGGGCGCATAAACCCTTGGTAATTCATCGCGCCGTGCCATCCAAATCCATCAAGATCCTTCGCTTGAAAATCACCATTTTCGGCAACGAGCCAGGCATCTGGATTGCTCTCATCCATGCTCTTTCGAATTCCTTGCATTACTTCGTCATGAAGATCTTGCTCTCCCTGTCGTCCGGTCATATTGCCGACATCGATGCGCCAGCCTGACATTCCATATTTAGGCGAGAGCCATTGCTTAACAATGGAGTTTTTACCTTCATACATTTCTTTACGAAGCGCTTTAGATTCGAAGTTGAGTTTCGGCAATGAAGCCAAACCCCACCATCCGACATAACCATGCTTGACTGATTTATCCCAGAAGAAATAGCCGCGCTCTTTTGACTTCTTATCTTTCAGCGCTTTGGCCAACCACGGATGTCCAGCACCACAATGATTTGAGGTCAGATCTGCCATCACACGAATCCCGCGCTTCTTCGCTTTCTTTACGAGCGAGAAGAGAGCTTGATTGCCGCCAAGGACTTTATCTACTTCTCGGAAAGAGGATGCGTCGTATCGATGGTTAGAGCGTGATTCAAAGAATGGGGTGAAGTAAATGCCATTGACACCGAGGTCATTGATGTAATCGATATGTTCTTCAACACCATAAAGATCACCGCCATATAGTTCGACTCCAGTATTCTTTCCCCGACCAGTCGGTAATTCGTTCCATTCTCGTTTAACTGCCCAGTCGGGAATGTAATCAACTTTGCCAGAACGAGCGAAGCGGTCCGGAAAAATCTGATAAAAAACAGAGGAACGTATCCACTCTGGATATGCTCTCGTTGCGACAATCACGAAATCATTATTGCTATGGACGTCATGATCAAAGAGCCCAAAAGCATTGAGCCATTGATATTGATTCGGTCCAACAAAGACGAATCGGTAGGACATAGAAGGGTTGAGCATCTCGACACCGACGCTCCACCAAGATTCATGAAGACCTTTTTTGCTTAACTTGAGCGGAGCCGTTCGTGGTTCACCATCATGGTAATAACGTATAAGAGCTTGAGCAAAGGTGAAGCTTGCGGGAACACGAACTTTAAATGTGACCTTTTCGCCAATTGCAGGAGCAGCATTGGAGACATATAGCTCACTCCCGTCATGATGTGGAGTGAGATTCATAGTTCCAACCTTAAGGGATTAACCCTTTGTCGCACCTTGTGTGAGTCCACCAATAATGAATCGCTGGAGTGAAAGGAAGAGAATGACAAGTGGAATCGCAGCGAGTAATGATCCGGCAGCAAAGGGGCCCCAATTTTGGCCAAATTGCTGACCGACAAATTGTTGAAGACCAACGGCAACGGTTCGACTATGGACATCCTGAAGGAAGAGCGAGGCAAGAACAAATTCATTGAAGGTACCGATAAATGATAGAAGGGCTGTTACTGCCAATACTGGTGCGGCAAGAGGGAAGAAGATGATCCAGAAGACTTGGAAGGAACTTGCTCCATCAATTCGCGCCGCTTCATCGAGCTCCATTGGAATCGTATCGATATAGCCTTTCAGCAACCAGGCGTTGACACCCATAGACCCACCAAGATAGATGAGGAGTAGGCCTCCGAGTGAGCCAAGACCAATCGCCGGAAATACTGTATAGACGCGCTCCATCATTACATAGATAGCTGCCAGGGCGAGAAAAGATGGAAATACTTGAACGAGAAGAAGTGCCTGTAGGCCCAGCTTGCGACCTTTAAATCGCATACGGCTAAAAGCAAAGGCTGAAGCCGTACCGACAAATACCGAGATTGCGGCATTGGCTACCGCTAGAAAAATCGAATTTTCCACCCACGTTAGATATGGAACCGCGGGATTATTAAAGAGAACTTTGTAATTATCAAGGCTCCATATTTGGGGAATGAGTGATGAGGTTGCAAGCGAGCCGGTAGGGTTGAAAGAGCTTGTGATAACAACATAAATCGGAAAGAGTGTAAAGAGGATAAGTACCCAAATAAAAAGGTGCGATCCTATCTTCTTCGACTTCAGAGAGTTTGTAGCCATTACATGGTCTCCAATACTTTTGAACGACGCAGTGACCAGAGTGAAATACTTCCGACAATCAGAAATATCACCATAGAGATTGCGGAGGCGAGACCCAGGTTCTGTTCCTGTGAACCAAAGGCAGTTTTATAGGTGTAGGTAATCAATATATCTGTCGCACCGGCGGTTTCACCTTGGAGTACATTGGTAGGGCCGCCACCGGTAAGCAAATAGATGATGTTAAAGTTATTAAAGTTAAATGCGAACGATGCAATCAAGAGCGGTGAAAGAATCTGCAGAATCAGTGGCAGTTTGATCTTGCTCATGATTTGGCGGTTATTTGCTCCATCGATTGCAGCGGCTTCTTCCAATTCAGATGGAATGGATTGCAATGCTCCAGAGCTAATAAGATAGAAATACGGGAAGCCAAGCCATAAATTCACGATGAGGATTACCATCTTGGCCAGCGTTGGACTGTTAAAGAAGTCAATCTCAGTTCCAAATAGGGCGTTGATCGCACCAAATTGGCGATTAAACATGCCTGCCCAAATTAAGATGCTCATAAAACTTGGTATTGCGTAGGGAAGAATCAAGATTGAGCGATAGAAGCGTCGCAGCGCAATCTTCTGATTCAAAATCACAGCAAGTAAGAGGCCAACCGCGAACATCATCAATACTGAGATGAGCGCGAATGAAACTGTCCAGATGAAGACGCCAATGAATGGCCCTCTGACATTGGGATCTGAGAGTAATTTGGTGTAGTTCTCGAAAGCGTTCCAGGCTCGCCAACCTGGGGTAAGGGTCATACTTGGGTCTGACTCGGCTGCGTAATTTCCACGTCCATTATCGATATAAGTAATCCCGCTAGCCGTATCGGTAAAGGCATCTCGCTCCTTGTCATAGACCAGTGATTGCGTCAGTACGGCTGCAATATCGATTCCTTGGGGCGAGATAAAACTATTGTCTTTATAAGGGAATCGAAGATTGATGATGGATTCTTCGTTATTGGCGGCGAAATCTTCGGTAACTGGGTCAAAGCCATCAGTGCTTCTTGCAATCCCGAGATCATCTGCGCGGTAGCTCCCAGCTGGAAGAACAACGCTCTTCTCTTCAGTAGCCAACAACACGCTCTGATCTACTTGAGAGGTGAGAAGCGCTGCCCATTTTCCATCTACTTTGCCGAGAACGAGATCGAAGGTCGGGGCTGTGTCGTCAAGGGTTAATCCATTAGCTTCAATCTGCGGTAAAGCATCTGCCTTGGAAATTTCATTGCCAGTCTTAAAGACATACCCCGACATCTGAATTGTGTATGCAACTGGTACCACGACAAAGGTAATGAGAAGTATCAAACCTGGAAGGAGAAATTTCAGCGGAAGAGTGAATTTGGCAAAATAGATGAGATTAGTGAAGAAGAAGATTGCTGCAATCACTGCTGAGAGAGTTGAGGAATCTTCTTTCGCCATCGACGCAAAGAACATCCAGATGAGAAGGGCATCGATGATAGCCATAAAGGAAATCTTGAATATCTGAGCCTTTAAGCCGGTAAATCCAGCTAACCGATACATCATCGCTTCAATACTTCCTATCTCGCTCAGTCAATCAACTCTTCGATGTGGTGGGAATTTTAGCTAATGGAATAAGAAAGGAGAACCCGCTACTACTGTAGCGGGTTCTCCCTCGTGCCTATTTATTAGTTTGTTGCGTCGTAGTTTGCAAAGTTCTTTGCAAGGATTGCCGCAGCTGCATCAAGAGTTGCATCTGCAGACTTGCCCTTAGTAAAGATATCTGTGTAAACGCCGCCAAGAACGTCGTACCAGTTAGCTCCGCCTGTCTTGTTATCAAGAGCTGGAGATACCTGTGGAGTTCCGGTTGCTGCTGCACGACCTACAGCGAGTGTCTGTGGATCTGTGACCTTCGCTGTTGCAGTCTTGCTTGCTGGTGGACGCTTTGAAAGCTGGCTCATGGCGAGCTGACCTTCAGTTGAAGCAAACCACTGTGTGACAAGCTTGCGAGCACCAAGGTCTACACCGTGGTCCTTTGCGTAAGAAGTCACATAAGCGCCTGAGTAGTTAACCCACTGAGCACCCTTTGTTGATGCTGTGAGACCTGGTGTTGCACCAATGCCGTACTTAATTCCAGCCTTGGTGATGCCATCGAAGTTCCATGCACCTGTGATACCGAATGGAATCTTTCCTGCCTTGAATGCATCTCCGCAACCATCCCACTGGAAGAAGCCGTTGCTCTTACCGTCTGTGAGGAGGTACTTATCAACGTTGGCCTTGAACTTAGATGAGTTCAAGAGAACTTTGCTGTAGTTAGCATTTGAACCCTTGTAATCCCATGCGCCTCCACCAAGAGCGGTAAGGACTGCGTGTGAACCCCATGTGCCTTCAAATGCACAGATTCCACCAGTGAAACCCTTTGCAGACTTGTTGGCCTTGTAGTAATCAACCATGTCTGCAAATGTTGCAGGAGCTGTTGCACCATAAAGACCGGTATTCCAGATAAAGCCAGTTGTATCAACATCTAGCGGAACACCATAGATGCCACCCTTGTATGACATCGCTGCAAGTCCAGCAGTAGGAATTTCACTCTTCAAAGTTGATGAAGGGATGATGCGAGAGAGCTTTCCTGACTTTGCTCCAGCTGATGCCATTGATGCAGGGCCTGTCAAAACATCTGGACCACCAGCTGCTGTTGACTTATCCCATGCGCTCTGAAGTGCATCGAGAGCTGAGAAGAACTTCACTTCAATCTTGTAGCCGGGAGCAATTGATGTGTTGCCATCAATGAGCTTCTGTAGCTGTGGGCCACGCTGCTCATCTGCCCAGACGACGATTGTGCGGTTAGCTGCCTGTGCTGGTGCACCGACAACTGCTGATGCCGCGAGTGCTGCAGCTGCGATTACGCTAGCTACGCCATAACGCTTTTTCATTCATTCCTCCAAGGAACTATAGGTAAGCGCCCGAGGTGGGCGCTACCGAGTGTGCTTATTTCACACTAGATAGTTCGAAGGGGCAAGAATTAACTGGTCCAACAAAAGAGAAAGGGAGCGTAGATACGCTCCCTTTACCCAATTGTTATATCTGTTGTGGCTACTTGTGGAGTTGCTCCACTGTTGCATCCCAACCAGCGACATCTTCTGGCTTGCGTGGGCTCTTACCTACATAGCGAGCTGATGGACGGATCAAACGACCTGTGCGCTTCTGCTCGAGAATGTGTGCAGACCAACCCGCTGTGCGAGCTGCTGTAAACATTGATGTAAAGAGTGGTGCTGGAACTTCTGCGAAGTCCAAGATGATTGCAGCCCAGAACTCTACGTTTGTTTCAAGAACGCGATCTGGTTGGCGCTCACGAAGTTCCTTCAGTGCAGCCTTTTCAAGAGCCTCTGCAACTTCGTAACGTGGTGCGTTAAGTTCTTTAGCAGTGCGACGCAAAGTGCGAGCGCGTGGATCTTCTGCGCGATAGACGCGGTGACCAAAGCCCATCAAGCGCTCCTTGCGATCAAGGAGATCCTTAACGTAAGCCTCTGCATTGCCTGTCTTCTCAACCTCTTCAATCATGTGAAGTACGCGAGAAGGTGCACCACCGTGAAGTGGGCCAGACATTGCACCGATTGCACCTGAAAGTGCCGCTGCAACATCTGCACCTGTTGATGCAATAACGCGAGATGTAAATGTTGATGCATTCATACCGTGCTCTGCAGCAGATACGAAGTACGCATCGATTGCACGAACGTGAAGTGGATCTGGCTCTCCACGCCAACGAATCATCATGCGCTCTACAACTGTATGAGCCTTATCAATCTCTGACTCTGGAACTGGAGTTGCAACAACTCCGCGAGCTGCCTGAGCGAGGTACGAGAGAACCATGACAGATGTACGTGCAAGATTGTCGCGCGCTTCCTTGTCATCAATATCGAGAAGTGGCTTGAAGCCCCACGCTGGCGCAAGCATTGCAATCGCAGATTGCACATCTACGCGAACGTCGCCTGAGTGCACTGGAAGCGGGAATGCCTCTGCATTAGGAAGACCTGGGTTGAACTCGTCATCGACAAGAAGTCCCCAGACATTTCCGAATGAGACGCGACCTACGAGGTCTTCAATATCAACGCCACGGTAACGGAGCGCGCTACCTTCTTTATCTGGCTCTGCAATCTCTGACTCGAATGCAATGACGCCTTCTAGACCTGGCTTGAAATCATCTGACACAGTGGTGCTCCCCGACTAGTTTTTCCTGATATGGCTTAAAACCTGAGGTAATTCTGCACCCGCGCCGGGGGTCTCGTCGACCAAAGCGGTCGCGGATGCACTCATGGCCAAAGTGAGGTTCGATACACCTATGAGCGCAAATCACCCTGAAGGTACAAGCCGCGAGGCAATCCACGCGATGCGACGGTCCTACGGTGAAAAAGGCATCACCGATCTTGGCCCAGACCCTTTAGCTGCATTTACAACCTGGCTCCACGAGGCGGCGGATAATCCATTCATCATCGAAGCAAATGCGATGGTGCTCTCGACCTTAGGAAGTGCCGCTGACGGATCTGATGCAATTTCAACTCGAACTGTTCTGTTAAAAGATATCTCTCAAGGCGGATTCACTTTCTTTACCAATTACAACTCACGTAAAGCGCAAGCGATCAATCTCAATTCCCAAGTGACGTTGCTCTTTCCTTGGTACGCGATGGAGCGACAAGTAACCATCAGCGGTTTTGCATCACAGATTGAACGTTCAGAGTCGGAAAAATATTTTGCAACACGTCCTTGGTCATCTCAGATCGGTGCATGGGCTTCTGCGCAATCATCACCGTTGTCATCTCGCGATGAGTTGGAACAACGGTATGAAGGCGCTGCTGCTAAATGGCCCGAAGGCCAAGAGGTTCCATGTCCACCACATTGGGGCGGCTTCAGAGTTCTACCGATAAGTATTGAGTTCTGGCAGGGCCGTTACTCACGCCTGCATGACCGCATTCGCTATGAGCGCGAGAACACAGATTCACATTGGGAGATAAATAGGTACTACCCTTAGAATTGCCCGCATGAGCGCAGAGATTGTAATTCCAGCAGATATCAAGCCACGTGATGGACGATTTGGTGCAGGACCTTCCAAGGTTCGCCCTGAAGCGCTTCAATCACTGATCGCCTCTGGAAACTCTGTCATCGGAACTTCGCACCGACAGAAGCCAGTCAAGAAAGTTGTGAAGAACGTTCGCGAAGGTCTCTCTTCACTCTTTAATCTTCCTGATGGATATGAAGTTATCCTCGGCAACGGTGGATCAACTGCATTCTGGGATATCGCAACATTTGGCCTAATTGAAAACCGCTCACAGCACTTGGTTTTCGGTGAGTTCTCATCAAAGTTTGCTGCAGCTTCAAAGGAAGCGCCATTCCTTGGCGAGCCATCAGTCATCAAATCAGAGCCAGGCACACACCCTGTCTCAGTTAAAGAAGATGGCATCGATGTCTATGCGCAGACACATAATGAAACATCCACAGGCGTTGCAATGCCCATCAAGCGTCCCGCAGGTACCGATGGAGCACTTGTTCTCGTCGATGCAACATCTGCAGCAGGCGGATTGCACGTTGACGCACAAGAATTCGATGCTTATTACTTTGCACCACAGAAATCATTCGCATCAGATGGTGGCTTGTGGCTCTCACTGATGAGCCCTGCAGCTATCGAGCGCGCAGAGAAGATCAAGGCATCTGGCCGTTGGATTCCAGCATTCTTCGACCTCGGAACAGCAATCGAGAATTCACGCCTCGATCAGACTTACAACACTCCTGCGCTCATTACTTTGATGCTTCTTGCAGATCAGATTAAGTGGATGAACGAGAACGGTGGCCTCAAGTTCACAACAGAGCGCACTGCAGATTCTGCATCACGCCTCTATGGATGGGCTGAGAGGACAAGCTACACAACACCATTTGTTGTAGATCCAGCACAGCGTTCCAATGTCATCGGAACAATTAACTTCGATGACGCAATCGATGCAACAAAGGTTGCATCTGCACTTCGCGCAAACGGAATCGTTGATACAGAGCCATATCGCAAGCTTGGTAAGAACCAGCTTCGTATTGCGATGTTCCCAGCTATTGATCCTTCCGATATCGACGCACTAACTGCATCGATTGATTACGTCGTTAGCCAGCTTTCGTAATGGCGGCAAAACTCCACCGCGATGGTTTCTTCTGGACCATCGCGTTACAGACTGTTGTCGTTAACTTCTTTCTCGGTGGCTTTGGTCCTGCTCAGCCTCTACTTCGTGCAGATCAAGGCACATCACTCAAAATAGCTGGTCTTCACGGAACAGCGATGGGTATTGCATCTATCGCTGCCGGCCTCACCCTTCCTTGGCTTGCCCACCGTTTTGGTCGCGCAAATGCTGGCTGGATCGGTCTGACAATCTTCTCTGGTGGTTTGATTGCATTGGCAACAGTTCAACCGGTTCAGCTCACCATTCTCGCAGCGCTTGTTACTGGCTATGGCTGCTCAACTGTTATTAACTCTTTCGTTGTCTCTCTCAATAGCCACTACGGTGCGATGGCACCTCTGGCTGTTGCACAAGCAAACGGCATTGCATCTGCCGGTTATGTTCTCGGAACGTTTACCATCGGAACACTCGCGCGAACCGCTCCAGATTTCTGGCGCTTAGGTTTGATTCTTATCCTTCCTCTCGCGCTTTATCTCTTCTTCTTCCGCCGCATCAAGAACGCTGATGCACACACTCCAACAAGTGATGGTCCGCAGAGCGGTAAGCTTTCAAAGGCTTACTGGCTTACCTGGCTTGGCTTCGTTGCAACAATCTCTACCGAGTTTGCAACATCGTTCTGGGCAGCTGCACTTGTGCAGGATCGCACCAATGCATCGGATGCAATCTCAGTCATCGCAATCATGGCCCTTGGTACAGGTATGGGTCTCGGTCGCTTCTTCGGCGGTCGCATCCTGCATAAGCTCTCATTGGATCGTCAGTTGATCACCATTCTTTTTATCCAGCTATTCAGCTTCTTCGGCATCTGGTTCTCACATAGCCTTGTTATTAGTTTGATTGCTTTGCTCTTTAATGGCCTCGGCATCTCAATGCAATTTGCACTGACATCGCTTCGCATGATTAGCCATAGCGATGGTCGCCCAGATCTTGCAATTGGTAAGAGCTCACTAGCAGCTGGTATTGCTATCGGTGGAGCACCATTCTTGCTCGGAGTCCTCGGCGATAGCTACGGAATTTCACGTGCCTACATGATGGTTCCGGCGCTAATTGCTTTCGCAATTGCCATCGTGGTGCTTGTTCCTTCTCATATGTCACAAGAAGAGCTCGACCGCTTGGAAGCTTAAGAGAGTACCTCTGAAACTCTAAAGTCTTGTGGTGGTTCGACCTTCTTATTAAATACCGCCCAGATTACAAGGGCCGCAATCAGTGAGACAGCTCCGCAGAATGCCACGGTTTCTCGGACGCCGATTGCTTCGGTGAGATAACCAATTAATAGCGAACCAAAAGGTGTACCGCCCATGAAAATCAAAAGGTAGATGCCCATAACGCGACCACGAACTGCGTGATCTGTATGCGTCTGTACATATGAGTTAGCGGAGATCAACATGGTCAGCGCTGTGATTCCGCAGAATGGAAGCCAGAGTGAGTACCAGGTGTAGGTCGGCGCAACAGAGAGAATTAGTACTGCAATTGAAAATACAATGCCAAGCTTGATAATAAATCGCGTCGTTCTAAATCGTTCAAGTCGCGCACTAAGAAGTGCGCCAGTCAGAGATCCAATTGCGATATACGTACCGAGTAGACCGTATGAAGCAGGACCCTTACCGAATTCACGAGTGGCCATCAGTGCATTAAAGATTTGGAAGTTGAGGCCGAAAGTTGCTGCGAAGAAGACGAGCAACATGACGACATAGAGATCAGGGCGAGCAAGTGCATATCGAATACCTTCGCGCACAGTACCGAGAGTCTCTTCCTTCTTCTGGATAAAGAAGTCTTTCTCACGCATCGCCATCAGGGCAGCGATCACGAAGATGTATGTCAGCCCGTTGATTATGAAGGAAGGACCTGTACTGAAGCGAGCAATCAGAAAGCCTGACATCGCAGGACCAACGAGGCGACCTGCGTTGAAGTTAGCTGAATTTAGGCTTACTGCGTTAGCCACATCCGAATGCCCCACGAGTTCAGATGTAAATGCCTGACGAATCGGTGCATCAAGTGCGGTAACAACACCGAGGAATGCTCCCCCGAGAAAGACATGCCACAACTGAATATTTTCGGTGATAACAAGCAGTCCAATAACAATCGATGAGAGTCCAGCGAAGAAATTGGTTGCAATCAGCAACTTACGTTTGTTAACGCGATCTGCAAGCGCACCACCATGGAGGCTAAAGAGTAAAACTGGCGCGAACTGCACTGCGGTCACAGCGCCAAGTGCTGCACCGCTGTTATTTGTAAGTTCGAGAACAAGCCAATCCTGTGCAACGCGTTGTGCCCATGAACCGATATTGGAGAGAGCATTTGCCGGAAAGAGGATGCGGAAATTGCGGTGGCGAAATGAACGCCAATTTCCGTTCTTATCTACTCGGCTACGCATTACTCTTCTTCCATGTCATCTTCGATTAAATCCGTTGTCACTCTAGTCTCAATCGGAACAATCTGCTGGATAGCAGCAGGTGTGATTGCACTCGCTGCAGGCGCAGATGCGAAATACATCTGGACGTGCGTAGTAGGTGCAGCTTTGGGGCTGACTGGAATTCGTTACTCAATTCGCCGCAATAAGCGCAGCGAAATTTAAAAAGCTTACGCTTCTAGTTGAGAAGCGATGCCACGAAGTACACGCCCGAGACGCTCTGCCTCTGTTCCTGATGGGTGGCGACCATGGCGAAGACCATTGCCAACCTTGTCAAGAATCTTGATGGTGTCTTCAATCATTGCAGCGAGATCGTCGTTGCCAATCCGTGAATTCTCAGCGAGAGATACAGGTGCATCAACAATGTGCACTGACATCGCTTGAGGACCCTTACGTGAATCGATAACAGAGAACTCAAGCTTTGTGCCTGGCTTTACTGTTGGCACGCCAGCAGGAAGAGCTGTTGCTGCCAAATAAACATCTTCTCCCTCATCTGATGCGATGAAGCCGAAACCTTTTTCGAGGGAGAACCATTTCACGCGACCTGTAGGCATAGTCGTTACTCCTTTGATTGTTTCGTTACTCGTTTAGTCGAACGCCGCTCGTTGCGGGCAGGGGCTTAGTTTAACCCAGAGTGGCTTCGCTATGCGCGCCACATCCGTGGTCCACAGAGACCACGCGAGCGTCATCAGGCGCAATTGCGTTGGCACATACGCCGAAAGATGAGCGTAATGAGCCGGCGAGAGGGACGAAGAAGCCGCATGAATTACATGGCTTCGGCGCTTGCTCTGCCAACGGTGATGATGGACCACGATCGGATGCATACCAACGCTTTGATGCTTGATCACGACCTTCGATAGAAAGTACGCGAGGACGCATCAAGCCAAGATCGAAAATCTGAGTTGCATCGAGATCTTCATCTTGTGGAAGAGCCGCAGCACCTGGAACAAGACGAGTGTCATCGAGCAAGCTGGGAACAATCACACCAGGTGTGATGTCTTCAGGGAGGATGCGATCGCGATAAGCAATGTGGTCAGGAGCTAGAAGAGAATCCGGACCTGGAAGTACGACGACATCACAAATTGTTGGTGCTGATGCTTCATCAACTTTTGCAACTGTAACGCCCCAACGCCAACCTTTGTACCCTGGAATTTCTGCGCCAAAAAGATAAGTTGCGATGCGATTATCGTCGTCGTATTCGACAGAGATAAAGTCACCAACCTGTGTCGCGAACTCTGCCTCGGCAAGAGCTGCATCACGTGCGTTTGATTGAGCATCAAAGGTCTTCATGTTCTAAGGGTAAAGCAGAAAGGGCCACCGATACTAATCGGCAGCCCCTTCGTACGCTTAAATGGGTTTCTTTAGAAATCCATATCTCCACCAGCAGCTGAAGGTGTCATTGCACCCTTTGGCTCTGGCTTATCTGTAATCACTGCCTCTGTTGTAATAAACAACGCTGCAATGGATGCTGCATTCTGAAGTGCAGAACGTGTCACCTTAGCTGGATCGATGATGCCAGCCTTGATCATGTCTACATATTCTCCTGATGCTGCGTTAAGTCCGAAGCCTGCTTCGAGATGGCGAACCTTCTCTACAACAACTCCGCCTTCGAGTCCTGCGTTTACAGCGATTTGCTTGAGTGGAGCTTCGATTGAGATTTCGACGATGCGAGCACCGACTGCTTCTTCTCCTTCGAGCTTCAACTTCTTAAATGCTGCTGTTGCTGCTTGAAGTAGTGCAACGCCACCACCGGCAACGATTCCTTCTTCTACTGCAGCCTTTGCATTGCGAACTGCGTCTTCAATGCGGTGCTTGCGCTCCTTGAGTTCTACCTCAGTTGCAGCTCCTGCCTTGATAACAGCTACGCCACCAGCAAGCTTTGCCAGGCGCTCTTGTGCCTTTTCGCGATCGTAATCTGAATCTGTCTTCTCGATTTCGTTGCGAATCTGGTTAACGCGACCCTTGATCTGGTCAGCATCTCCAGCGCCTTCAACGATTGTTGTCTCTTCCTTAGAGATAACAACCTTGCGAGCGCGACCGAGAAGTTCAAGGCCAGCTGTTTCAAGCTTGAGGCCAACTTCTTCAGAGATAACTGTTGCACCTGTAAGAATTGCAATGTCCTGAAGCATCGCCTTGCGACGATCTCCGAATCCCGGAGCCTTAACAGCTGCAGAACGGAATGTTCCCTTGATCTTGTTAACAACCAAAGTAGCAAGTGCTTCACCTTCAACATCTTCAGCGATGATTGCAAGTGGCTTGCCTGACTGCATTACCTTCTCGAGCAATGGAACGAGATCCTTGATTGAAGAGATCTTGTTGTTGACGATCAAGATGTACGCATCTTCAAGGACTGTCTCCATGCGATCTGTATCTGTTACGAAGTATGGTGACAAGTAACCCTTGTCAAAGCGCATACCTTCTGTGAGCTCGAGCTCGAGACCAAATGTGTTTGATTCTTCAACAGTGATAACGCCTTCTTTGCCGACCTTATCCATAGCTTCTGCAATCATCTCGCCGATTGTTGTATCAGCTGCAGAGATAGATGCTGTTGCTGCGATTTGTTCCTTTGAATCTACTGACTTCGCCATTGCGAGAAGTTCGGCAACGATTGCTGCAACTGCCTTCTCGATACCGCGCTTTAGCGCCATTGGGTTTGAGCCAGCAGCTACGTTGCGAAGACCTTCGCGAACAAGCGCCTGTGCCAATACTGTTGCTGTTGTTGTTCCGTCGCCAGCGACATCATCAGTCTTCTTAGCAACTTCCTTTACGAGTTCGGCACCAATCTTCTCCCAAGGATCATCGAGTTCGATCTCCTTAGCGATTGAGACACCATCGTTAGTAATTGTTGGTGCGCCCCACTTCTTCTCGAGGACGACGTTACGTCCGCGAGGTCCAAGGGTGACTTTGACTGCATCCGCTAGTACGTTCATTCCGCGCTCTAGTCCGCGACGGGCTTCTTCATTAAAGGCGATCTGCTTTGCCATCTAATTACTCCTCTTATATGGAACTTGGATATGTGGCTGATGGGTTATCACTCTCAGCCGGTGAGTGCTAACGCCAAGGGTAGTTGGGAGTATTCCCGGACGCAAAAGGAAGGCCGCCAGGCGGGATGAGGCAGGGATTACTTAGCGGAACGAGCTTGCATGCGGGCCTCACGGAGGCGGCGCAGGCGCTTTACGAGCATCGGTGAAGCCTCGAGAGCATCATCGCGATCGATAAGGTCGTTGAGGAGCTGGTAATAACGAGGTGCGCTGAGGTCGAAGAGCTCTTTGATTGCAGTCTCTTTAGCACCAGCAAAGCGCCACCAGTTACGCTCGAAATCGAGGATACGTCCCTCGAGGTCGGTAAGTGTTGAACCCTGCGTGCTTGGATTTTCTAGCGCTGACATATGACCCATCCTAAACATGACCTATGACAAAGTGTGGGATTTGAGCGGAACATGGGCGTAATAAAGCAATGAGAGAATTCACATATGAGCAAGCCAAAAGTTGTCATTCTCGGCGCCGGATTCGGTGGTCTTAATGCTGCCCGCGCACTTGCCGGAAAAGCAGAAGTCACTGTTGTTGACCGACACAACTTCCAAACATTCTTGCCACTTCTCTATCAGGTATCTACCGCGGGACTTGCAGCAGATCACGTAGTTCACCCTGTTCGAGGTGCGCTTCGCAAAACAAATATTAAATTCCGAATGGGTTCACCGATTTCTATCGATCACAAAAACAAATCTGTGAAGTTGGATTCATCTGAAGTTCTCGAATTCGATCACTTGATTGTTGCCCTGGGTTCTGTCACTGCAGACTTTGGTGTTCCAGGTGTTGCCGAACACGGACTTGGAATGAAGTCTGTCTCTGAGGCTATTCAGATTCGCGCAGAAGTCATGCGCCGCTTTGAAGATTTGTGTCGTTTTGAAGATGACACCCGTCTATCAATTGCAGTTGTCGGTGGCGGACCAACTGGCGTTGAGATGGCTGGCGCACTTGCAGAATTAAAGCGCGGACCACTTCATAACGATATGGCGCATGCTGCGAAACATATTGATATTTACTTGATCGAAGCAGGTCCTCGCATTCTGCCGATGTTTACGGAAAAGCTTTCGACTCGCGCGACCCATGATTTACAACGACTTGGCGTACATGTCAGAACCAATACTGCAGTTCGCGAAATTAAGTCTCGCCAGATTGTTCTTAAGGAAGGTGAGCCAATTCCTGCGGAGGTAACTATTTGGGCTGCAGGTGTTAAAGGTGAGCCAACAGCGGGATCTTTGAATTTACCTATTGTCGGTTCACGTATTGCTGCAGAGAAGACTCTGCAGGTGCAGAACTACCCACATATCTGGACAGTTGGCGATGTGTCTGGTGCATTGGCTCCTGATGGGCGCTTCTATCCAATGGTGGCACCAGTTGCTATGCAGCAAGGAAAATTTGTAGCACAACAGATTCTTGATCTTGCTGCAGGTAAGCCACTGAGAGAATTTAAATACAAAGACAAGGGATCAATGGCAACTATTGGTCGCCACAAGGCCGTTGTCCAAGTTCGTAACTTCAAAATGGTCGGAGCACCTGCGTGGTTTGCCTGGTTATTCCTCCACTTGTTCTATCTCTTAGGTGGTCGTAACAAAGTCGGCACCATCGCAGACTGGACCTGGAACTACCTGACCTTCGATCGCGGCAACCGCCACATCATGGATTCACTCGACTAAATGCGCGAGGGATATATCGACCTTCGTGGTCATCAGGTTTACTCATACGAGTGGGACAACAACGGCGAAGCTCTTGTTCTTCTCCATGGTGGTTTAAGTCAAACATCCCACTTTGATTTCACCGTTCTTCCTGCAGTTGAAAAGACCCATCATGTATTTGGATATGACCGCACTGCCCACGGTTTCACGGGCGATCGTGAAGGCAGCATGCACTTTGATTTTCAATATGAAGAGGCAGTTGCTTACCTAGAAGATGTAGTTAAAGAACCAGCGCACATCATCGGTTTTAGCGATGGCGCAATCATTGCTTTGATGGTTGCTATGCGCCGCCCTGACTTAGTGAAGTCAGTTGTTTCCTTTGGTGGCAACTTCCATCACAGTGGCACTCTCCCGCTTCCAGAATGGGATGGATTTATCTCACCCGAAGATCGTGAAGAGCACGCTGCCACATCGCCAGATGCACCAGAGACTCTCGACGGCAAGATCTCCAAGATGTTTTCAATTTGGAAATCAGAGCCGAACTTCACCGTTGCTGATATCGAGCAGATTAAGTGTCCAGTACTTGTTCTTGTTGGCGACGATGACGTTATCTCGCACAAACATTCAGTCTTGATGTACGAATCAATTCCCCAAGGTCGTCTTGCGGTTATCCCTGGCACTTCTCACCAGGCAAACAAAGAGAAGCCTGAGATCTTCCAGATGTTTATTCGCGAGTTCCTGAGTAACTTGGATTATCCAGTTACAAAAATGCCGATGCGTCGCGCTTAATTCTTCACTACTAAAAGTAGTTGGTTTTAGTTATTCCAAATCAATTTCTCAACTCGAATAATCAGAGTATGAATCAAAAGAATCCTGAAGACTATGAAACATTTCGCGCTGCGATGGACGAAGTAAAGAGCGACAAGAAATTTATGACCGCCTTAAAACTCCATATTCTGAAGCATCACGAACTACTTGAGCGCCTTGACCCCGGGGCAGAACCCGGTGATGATCGCGAGTGGCGGGTTCGCAAGATGTCTGAAATTGTCCAGAGGATAAAAGAGGAAGACGAGGAACTTCTGCGACGACTTACTGAAGACTAGTTTTTGGTAGGGAAGTTCTTTTTGATTAGCGGCACCACAATGTCAAAATCTATTTCTGCGCCTTTCCCGGCTGCATATTTCAAAATTTCGTTCTCAATACCTGCGGCATTAATAGCTACACCATCAATATGGAAAGAAGTCCCTTCTTTAAAGGTAGCGTTATAAAAGGCAAGCAAAGGGATTACTCTGACTTCAATCTTTTGACTTTCAAGGAAATCACGAAGAACGGTTGCGTACTTGTTCATTTTAGAAACTAATGATCCTTGCTTGTAGCGACCCACATATAGCTGCTTCACGCCATCTTTGTCTTTGCTTATGCGAATAGTTCCGGCATAGTTCTTGGCATCGACTATGAAAATGGCTGATTTAGCAATTAATACGTGATCCAGATTTGCCTTAGATTTAGGAATGGAAAGATCATGAAGAACTGTAAGGCCGTATTCCTCAGCGATTCTGTCGAGCTCTGCGCCTACGCCTTCTTCGCCAATAATGCCTTTTTCTCTATTCTCTTTGCGAATAGGAATTCTCGCCGTGTGGAGAGACTTTCCAGCGTCACCAATAATTTCGGTCTTTCCCGCTTTTGCCATTAATTTTGCTTTTTGGTGATTTTCATATTCGCGCTCTGCCCATTTTATTGCTGCGATCATGAATAAACCGAATGCAAAAATGCTAATGAGCTTCATGGAACTAACAATCAATTGGTGTGATTGCACCAGTCTTAACGTCGTAGATTGCGCCACCGACTGAAACGCCGGTGTTCAACAATGGATATGCACGAACACGATTAACGTCTTTAGCGAGCGCACCGAGTTGGTCATTGGTTGTACGGAATTCAAGTGAAGAAGTATTAACGCCGAATTCGGCATCAATCTTTGCATGTATCTCTTCTTCTGTATTTTCTGCCATACGGCATTCGGTATGAGGCATGATCAAAATGCGCTTCACACCCAATAGATACGTAGCCAGAACAAGAGTACGAAGAACGTCCTCGGTAACGCGTGCTCCTGCATTGCGAAGAATCTTGGCATCACCTGATCGCATACCGACAACAGATAGTGGATTAATGCGTGAGTCCATGCAGGTCACGATTGCGAGGCCTCGTTGAGCTACTCCAGTCAGGTCTGAATATTTAAACGATTTAACATATTCAGAGTTTGCATCGGTAAGGTCCTTAAATGCATCTGCTGGAAAGGTGCTCATATCCATAACAATAAATGAAAACCCCCGAGTAATGTGAATTTACGAGACCGAAAGGCGATAACCTAGCGAGAGTCATTCTCATAAGGAGCGCTGGTGAAACCCTTTCAGACTGACAGTGACATCGACGTCACTGCCCAGGTCTCGGTCCGTAACGCTGCACAGTTAATTGCAGATTCAGAGGCGCTGCGATCTCGCCGTGAAAAGGCCAACCGAAAACGTTTTTCGAGGCTCTTTAAAGATCCAACTGCAATCGAGGTCACAATCACTCTGACCGATGAGGTCATGCGCATCCATTCCGCACGCGAGGCTGCTGTTATCTTTCGCAGAGCTGCGAAAAAGGCATCAGTTACTGGATTTGGTCTATTCAACGGTTTTGGTTTAAAAGTGATCGGCGTTCTTTCCCGACTTACTCCTGGTGCGGTTGTTAAGGTTGTTCACAGCCGCGTACGTTCGCTCTCTAAAGATTTAATCCTTGCAGCAGAACCCCAGAAGTTAGGGAAGCATCTTGCGCTCCGTGAAAGTGAAGGCATTCGTCTTAACATCAATGTCCTCGGTGAAGCGGTGCTCGGTCAGAGCGAGGCAGATGAACGACTCGCACGCATCTTTGAGATGATTCGTCGACCTGAGGTCACTTATATCTCGGTAAAACTTTCGGCAGTCATCGCCCAGATGATTACCTTTAATCATCAAGGCAATCTTGATGCAATCGCCGAGAAACTACGCCTCATCTATCGCGAGGCAAATGTGCATCACACTTTCGTGAATTTAGATATGGAGGAGTTCCGCGATCTCGATATGACGGTGGCAGGTTTTAAGAAGATTCTGAGCGAGCCAGAATTTCTTTCTATGAGTGCTGGAATCGTCTTACAGGCCTATCTCCCCGAATCACATTCGGTCTTTGCCGACTTGGTTCAATGGGCACAAGAGCGCCATGCTCATAAAGGTGGTCAGATCAAGATTCGCCTCGTGAAAGGTGCCAATCTTGCGATGGAACGGGCAGAGGCAGAACTTAACGGCTTTACTCCTGCCCCATACGGCAGTAAATCGGATGTTGATGCTTCATATGCACGCCTGATAGATGCTGCGTTACGTCCAGAACATGCGCATGCGGTACGAATTGGAATTGCATCTCATAATCTTTTTCACCTGACCTGGGCAATCGAAGTCGCACGTACTCGAGGTGTTATGGATCAGATTGATATCGAGATGCTTGAAGGAATGGCTAACGGCGAAGCACACGCCGTTGTTAAGAGCGGCCATCACGTTCTCTTCTATACGCCCGTAACAAAGGCAGATGATTTTGCCTCAGCTGTCGCCTACCTGGTGAGACGCCTGGATGAAAACACTTCCGATGAGAATTACCTCAAGGCAGCATTTGATATCGGTAGTAACAAAAGTAAGTTCGAAGAACAGAAATCGCGTTTCCTTCAATCGATTGCTGAACGACACACCATTTCCACCGCTTCCCGTCGACATCAACCTGATTCAGTGGATTATTCCCAATTCCACACGCAAGCAAATGGTGATCCAACAGAGGCGGGTTACATTCAAAGTGTTGTCAAAGCAATTAATGGAATTAAGAAATACAGTGAAGAAATTCCGCTAGTCATTAATGGCGAACACATCGCAACGGGTCAGTTAGTAGAAGGTACAGATCCTGGGGCTAATTCTCAGATTTGGTATCACTACAACGTTGCTCGACTATCCGACATTGATGCAGCCATGTCAGCGGCACGAAAGGGCATTGAAGCCTGGGGTTCGCGTACCGTTGCAGAGCGCAAGGCCATTCTCTTTAAGTCAGCTGAACTTATGCAGCAACAACGAGCGTTGGCAATAGCTGTGATGTCACGTGATGCGGGAAAGACCGTCAGTGAAGCAGATCCTGAAGTCTCTGAGGCGATTGATTTTGCTCGTTACTACGCATCTCATGGTGTTGAAAACACTGACTCACGTCCGATGGGTGTGGTCGTCGTTGTTCCGCCGTGGAACTTTCCATATGCAATTCCTGCTGGTGGAGTCTTTGCAGCTCTAGCTGCTGGCAACACCGTCATTATCAAACCTGCGCCAGAAACTGTTGCTACTGCCTGGCTACTTGTGCAGCAACTCTGGGAGGCAGGCGTTCCGAAAGAAGCGCTTCACTTTGTGCCTACGCGAGATGATGAGGTCGGTCAGTCACTCGTATCGCATCCAAATGTCGATGCACTAATTCTCACTGGTGCTTTTGATACCGCAAAAATGTTCATCAGCTGGCGCAATGATCTGAATTTATTGGCTGAGACCTCTGGAAAGAACTCGATTGTCATCTCGGCCTGTGCCGATATTGATGCGGCGGTCAAGGATTTAGTTCAATCTGCCTTTGGACATGCCGGCCAGAAATGCTCCGCTGCATCTCTGGGGATTGTCGTGGAATCTGTCTTTAAGAATCCTGCATTTCTCCGCCAACTTATTGATGATGTTTCAACGCTGAGAGTGGGTGCTGGTTGGAACTTCTCCACAAGTGTGGGGCCAGTGATCCATGCTCCTGAAGGTAATCTGCAGCGAGCGCTTACGACTCTCGATGAAGGTGAATCATGGTTGATTGCACCAGAGCAGATTGATAGCGCTGGAAATCTTTGGAAGCCCGGAGTAAAACTTGGAATTCAGCCAGGTTCATGGTCACATCAGAATGAATGGTTTGGTCCAGTACTTGGAATTATGGTGGCACCAGATTTAGCAACAGCGATTCAGTGGCAATCTGATATGCAATATGGGTTGACGGCAGGATTTCATTCTCTCGACCAAGCTGAATGCGAACTCTGGATGGATTTGGTGCAGGCGGGAAATCTCTACATCAACCGTGGAATTACTGGCGCAGTTGTCGAACGCCAACCATTCGGTGGATGGAAGCGCTCTTCCGTCGGTGCAACCGCAAAAGCTGGTGGCGCTAACTACGTGAATTGTCTTCGTACGTGGAAAGTTCTGGAATCTTTCTCGGCTGCAAAGTGGTCTGCTGATGAATGGTGGAAGAACATCGGCAGTAGAGCAATCGATCGTTCTGGGCTCACCGTTGAGAAAAACTATCAGCGCTATCGCAGGCCGCTCTATCCAATCATCGTGCGAGTTGGAGATACAACAAATAATGAAGAAGTTGCTCACATCAAATACATCGCAAAAGTTGCTGGAATTGAAATCGATTGGTCTACCGAAGATAGTGAATCTATCGATCAACTAGTAAACCGAGCCCAATCCAAGGTTCGTTGGCTCTCATCGGAAGTGGCGCCACGCGCTGAACTATTGGCACGAGGCGTCTCCTTAGATACCCGTCCAATCGCACAGCGAGGAGATATCGAATTCCCTCGCTGGCTCCTTGAACAGAGCGTTTCTATTACCTATCACCGATATGGAAACGTCAACGGTGGTCCAAAGCCGCGTTGCGCTGGCCTTGGCGATTAGGAAGTACCTCAGACTTACCGAGTCTCAAAGTTGCTGGAAATCAGATAATCCCCCATGATTACGCCATCAAGGGGAGTATTCCCAATGCTAGGTGTCGTCAATACGTTGCGAAAGCAACCGGTGCCTAGGTCGAATTAATTCGACGGCAGAGACCTTGTGTAACTGCTCTTTGGAGCCATACACAAGGGAGTCTCGAATGAATGTCACTACATATGCATGGGTTGCGCTGCTGGCTTTTGTCGCTGCGATGCTCGTTATCGATCTCTTTCTACACCGAGGTCATCAAGTAATCACCTTTAAAGAAGCTGCTTTCTGGTCGTCTATCTGGGTTGCCTGCGGTCTCGCTGTTGGTGGAGTGATTTGGTATTTCAGCGGTAGCGACTTCGCCCTGCAGTACTACAGCGGATATTTAATTGAGAAATCCCTCGCTATCGACAACGTCTTTGTGTGGGGACTGCTCTTTAGCGCTCTCGCCGTACCTCAACGTTTCCAACACCGAGTCTTATTCTTTGGCGTAGTAGGTGCACTTGTGATGCGTGGAGCACTGATATTTATGGGTGCGGCACTGATTAAGGAAGCCAGCTGGACTCTCTATATCTTCGGTGCATTCTTGATCTACACAGGTGCCAAGATGTTTGTCGGTCGTAACGAGCACTTCGATCTCAACGACTCAAAGTTCTATCGACTCCTCAAGCGTAAATTACGCATGACTCCAGATTTCCATGAGCAAAAGTTTGTGGTTCGCATCAATGGTCTGCGCTACTTCACACCGCTATTCCTTGTTCTTCTCATGGTCGAATTTATGGATCTCGTCTTTGCTGTTGACTCGATTCCTGCAATCTTTGCAGTGACAGAAGAACCATTCTTGGTCTTTGCTAGTAACGCGTTGGCAATTCTTGGATTGAGATCGATGTACTTCTTGATTGCAAACTTGATGGATAAGTTTGTGTATCTCAAGGAAGGTCTCTCAGTGATTCTCGTATGGGTGGGAATCAAGATGATTGTCAGCCACGCGTTCTTCAAGATTCCGTCATTGCTTTCACTGGGCATCATCATCGGTGTAATGACGATTGCGATTGTCGCGAGTATCAGGAAGAAAGACGACGTAAGCGCCTAGAAAACTATGGAGCCCCCTATCCGATTTGAACGGATGACCTGCTCATTACAAGTGAGCTGCTCTACCACTGAGCTAAGGAGGCGTACTGCTTTGGAACGGCGTAATTATGGCAGTTAATCTCGAATTCTAAAAATCGCGATTTCACCGCATAAAAATAGCCTCTTTTCGAGATTGGTTGCCGTTTTTCCTATCGCTATGAGTGCGTACATGGGAAGATTCCTTACATGTTGCCTAACTACTGGACCAGCCCCGAGACCACAGCTATCAACCGCCTACCGATGCTCAACATCGAGCACTACGAGAAGCTATCTCTCGACGGAACATGGCGCTTCCAATTGCTGCGCAAGCCAACCGATCCAGTACGCAAGCGTTGGTCGAAGATTCCTGTTCCAGGACTATGGACGATGCAACCTGAGAGCGATGTCTTCTTCGATAAGCCGATCTACACCAACGTGCAGATGCCATTTGATCATTCACCACCGAATGTTCCTGAAGAGAACCCAACAGGTATCTACGAGCGTGACTTTGAAATCCCAGGATCATGGGAAGGCAAGCGAGTGGTCTTGCACCTCGGCGGTTACGAATCAGTGGCACTTATCTGGGTCAATGGTGATGTTGTTGGTCTAACAAAGGATTCTCGCCTTGCCGCTGAATTCGACATTACAAAGTTCCTGAAGGGTGGCAAGAACACTCTTCGCATTGATGTCACAAAGTGGTCTGACGCAACCTACATTGAAGATCAAGATCAGTGGTGGCATGGAGGCATTACTCGCTCTGTAAAGTTATATGCGACTAACGATGTCTACATTGAACGTCTCTACACAACTGCTGGATTGAAAGCTGATAACTCAACTGGAACTTTGAAAGTTGAGGCCTGCATCGGATCTGTTGGCGACAAGCCAACAGCTGGATACACACTTCGTGCTCGAATCGAAGAGCTTCCAAAGGTCAAGAGCGCATCAGTCAGTGGAACTCTCTCAACCGTTGTTCCACCAATCTGGACTGAAATCCCTGAGGATCTTCGCAACGCAAGTCGTGACTTCTTTGTGGCAGAACATTGGGATGGAAAGTTCCCGAAGACTGTTACTGATGCACTTGCTCAAATCGAGCCACCTACTCCGGGTCGCATTCTCTTTGAGACAGAGATTCCTAAGGTCTCTCCGTGGTCTGCTGAAAACCCTGTTCTATACACACTTGCGCTCGAATTAGTTGATCCAGCTGGCAACGTAGTTCAGATCTCTAGCCAGCGCATCGGTTTCCGCAGCGTAGTCATTAAGGGCCGCGACTTCCTCGTTAACGGTCAGCCAGTTATTTTCTACGGCGTCAATCGCCACGACTTCAACCGCTTCACCGGTCGCGCATTGACTCGTGATGACATGCGTCAAGATTTGCTCGAACTCAAGCGTTGGAACTTCAACGCAGTTCGCACATCTCACTACCCTAATGATGCAGCTTTCCTCGATCTCTGCGACGAACTCGGCTTCTATGTTGTCGGTGAAGCAAATATCGAATCACACGCTTTCTATGACTCAATCTGTAATGACCCACGTTACCTCGGCGCATTTGTTGAACGCGTAGGTCGCATGATTGAACGCGATATCCACCACCCATCTGCAGTCATGTGGTCGCTCGGAAATGAATCCGGTAAAGGACTTAACCATGAAGCTGCTGCTGCATATGCACGCAAGATGGATCCAACTCGTCCATTGCATTACGAAGGTGCGATTCGTGGTTCCTGGATGGGCGGACATTCGCTCACAGATGTCATCTGTCCTATGTATCCATCCATCAATGCGATTACTACTTATGCGAAGTCAGGTAAGCAGGATCGTCCATTGATCATGTGCGAGTACTCGCACGCAATGGGTAACTCCAACGGAACTTTGGCCGAGTACTGGAATGCAATTGAAACTCTTCCAGGTCTACAAGGTGGATTCATTTGGGAGATGTGGGATCACGGTCCTGTTCAGACACTTCCAGATGGCAGCAAGCGCAATGCTTATGGTGGAGATTACGGAGAATCGAAGCACGACGGAAACTTCTGTTGTGATGGAATGGTCTTCCCAGATCGCACAGCAAAGCCTGCAATGCATGAGATGAAGGCACTCGCTGCTCCAGCAAAGATTGCAACTACCAAGGCATCATCTGGTCAGTTCACAATCTTTAATAAGCAGTTCTTCACCGGCATCGAAGATTTCGATCTCCTGTGGTCGATTACCCGCGATGGCCTCGTCGTTGATGGTGGCCGAGTGAAGCTTCCCGCTGTCGGACCTCGTAAAACTGGCCGTTTCAGCGTGAAATCACCGCATCTTCTCAAGGCAGATGGCAAGGGTGAGCGTTTTATTACCTTCACCTTGTTGCGCAAGAGCAGCACCGCTTGGGCGCCAACTTCGACTGAGATCGGCTGGAACCAGTTCCCGCTTCCATCTAAGGCAAACACAATCTCTGTCCAGTCAACCAATGATCTCTTCGAGTCCAGCGTCAACGATGCTGGCGAGATTCAGATTCCATACGGTGCATATGCTCCAGAGCTTTCATTGTGGCGTGCACCTACTGATAACGATCGCATCGGACATATCGCAACCAAGTGGGAGCGTTATGGAGTTCGCGAACTCACTCGCACCGATTGCACAATCTCTGAAAGTGCAAAGCAACGTAAAGTTGTTAGCGTCTGGGAGACCAGCACAGGATTTGTTATCAAGCAGACTCAAGTCATCACACCAGTTGCTGATGGTTTTGCAGTGAAAGAGACAATTGTTATTCCAAAGCAGCTAGAAGATTTGGCTCGCGTTGGTATCAACCTCGAGCTCGATGGTGCCCTCGACACCTATACCTACTTCGGTTCAGGGCCACACGAGTCATACCCTGATCGCAAGATAGGACGTATTCATCGTTGGGTCTCAACAGTTGCAGCTCAATACATTCCATATGTTCGCCCACAAGAAAATGGTGGACACGTTGGAGTGCGTTGGTTCGAATTAACAGGTAATGATGGACATGGTGTGCGCTTTGATTTGGATAAGCCACGTCAGGTTTCAGTAACGCCTAACCGTGCAACTGAACTTGCAGATAAGACACACGATGTTGAGGTAGTACCTGCTGGCACTACGGTTGTTCATATCGATGCTGCACATCGCGGCGTTGGAACTGCCTCTTGTGGTCCAGATACGCTGCCTGCGTACATCGTCGGTGGCGGTACCTACACCTTCGGTTGGACAGTACGAGCTATCTAAAGAGTTAAGCAGATACCCGTGGCCAAGAAATTGGCTGCGGGTATTTTGCTGTGCGCCCATCGCCCGATGATTTACCGCGTAGGCGTCGCCATATCCATGGCAAGGCAAAGACGAAGAACCATAAAACCCCGGTAGCACGCTGCTTTATCCAGCTTTCAGGAACTGCCGGTGGCAATGGTGTTCGCCACGCTGCATCGTATGGATAATCTAAAACTTCAAGAACGCCCTGCGATACGCGCCAATGACCCTCTGCGTTGAGGTGCAAGCGATCAAATGCCAAGAAGCGATTGTCTTTAAAGAAATCTAAATCGTTGGCATCGGAGATAATCGCACCAACTTCATGACCAACTTCCCAGATGGCTTTGTTGAATTCAGAGAAACGTTTCTTCCAGACCTCAGCACCTTTACCCTTATTGCCGGTATCTTCTAAAACTGTGAAGAGCAAAATAGTTGCGCCCGACTTTGCCAGTGCGCGAACTGCGCTTTGATATTTAGCAATCGTGGCAGCTGCGTCATAGCCAGGGCGCAAAGCATCATTGGCACCTGCATGGAAAGAAACGAGAGTCTCTTTACCAGTGACAAACTTCAGCGCCTGCGGAATCTGATCATCGACTACTTGACCCACTAACTTTCCACGAATGGCTAGATTGGCATAGGTGAAATTATCTACATGCTTTGCAAGTTCATCGGCAACGCGATCTGCCCAGCCGCGAAAGTTTCCATCCACAACCTCATCAGTCATGCCCTCGCTGTACGAGTCACCACAGACAATAAAACGGTTGTAGATCATTGCTTAACCTTTGCGACGCTGCTCGTCTATCCAGAAGAGAGTAATTGAAGTTGCAACTGATGCGTTCAGTGATTCGGTCGAAGAGCTGATTGGAATCGAGACAATCAAGTCGCACTTCTCGCGAGTCAAACGTGCCAGACCCTTGCCTTCAGATCCGACGATAATCATCAAATCTTCCTTAGCAACCTTCATCTCTGAAAGTTCAACATCAGAATCACCATCGAGACCGACGATAAACATTCCGCGCTTCTTGGCATCATCGATTGTGCGAGCAAGGTTTGTTACCTGTGCAATCGGTAGACGAGCTGCTGCTCCTGCCGAGGTCTTCCACGCAGATGCCGTCACAGCAGCTGCTCTACGCTCAGGAATAATGATTCCAGAGGCTCCAAAGGCTGCTGCAGAACGCGTCACTGCACCGAGGTTACGAGGATCGGTTACTCCGTCGAGAGCAACAATAAGCTTTGCGCCCTTTGCGCGGTCGCAGATCTCCTCATAACTTGAATACTGGAAAGGCTTGATGCCGAGGATGATTCCTTGGCTATTAGGCGCAATCGATTCGAGAGATGCACGGTGCACTTCCTTAATCTGCAATCCATGATTGAGAGCAAGTTGCAGAGATTCTGCAATGCGATCATCGATATCAACACCGCGCGCAACCAATACCTCGGTCGCTGGAACATTTTCACGCAACGCTTCAAGTACTGCGTTACGACCAGAGACGATTTCACCCTTGGGCATCTCTGACTTAGGAAGACGAGCAGCAGCTGGCTTCTTTGCAGCAACCTTCTCTGCCCGCTTCTTCGCTTTATGAGCTGCGTGATAAGGACGGTCTTCCGCCTTTGGTGTTGGGCCTTTACCTTCTAGGCCGCGCTTACGGTTTCCACCAGAGCCAACCGTTGGCCCCTTCTTCTGCTTACGAACAGCGCCGCGAGGCTTTGAATTTCCGGCCATTATGAACCACTTCCTTCAGTCTTACGTGAGATCGACCATCGTGGTCCTTGCGCTGTATCTTCGATAACAATTCCGAGTGCAGTTAAGCCATCGCGAATAGCATCTGAAGTTTCAAAATCTTTACGTGCTCGTGCAGCTTCGCGCTGAGCAAGAGCTAACTTGATAGTGCCATCAAGTGCTGCAGTCATATCATCGTTTGTCGAAGCAGATGCAAATGCTGGATCAAAAGGATCACAACCTAGAACGTCCAGTGCTCCGCGAATTTCATTTGCTGATGATGCAATGACGGCCTTATCGCCAGAAGTAATAGCGCTATTTCCAAGACGAAGCGCCTCAGAAATTGAGGCTAGCGCTGTTGGTACCGCTAAATCATCATTCATAGCATCAATAAAAGCAGTGCCCAGCACTGACGTTGGCTCTGCACCCAGAATTTCAACTGAGCGGTGCAAGAAGGATTCGATGCGGCGGAAAGCAGTGGCAGATTCTGCAAGTGCTTCATGGGAGAATTCGAGCATTGATCGGTAGTGAGCAGAACCCAAATACCAACGGAGTTCGATTCCGCGAGTTGTCTTAAGGAGTTCTTGTACCTGAAGTGAATTACCCAGTGACTTTGACATCTTTTCGCCAGAGGCTGTCACCCAAGCGTTATGCATCCAGCGCTTTGCGAAGGCGTACCCAGCTGCTTCAGATTGTGCAATCTCGTTCTCGTGGTGAGGGAAGATCAAATCAAGTCCACCACCGTGGATATCAAATGCTTCACCTAAATATGTATGTGCCATCGCAGAGCACTCGAGGTGCCACCCTGGACGACCTGGACCCCAGGGCGTTGGCCATGATGGGTCTCCTGGCTTTGCGCCTTTCCACAATGCGAAGTCGCGAACATCGCGCTTGAAAGTTTCATCGGCATCTGCGGCTGGCTGAAGATCATCAAGCTTCTGACGCGAGAGAGTTAAATAGGATTCAAGTTTGCGAACTTCGAGATAGACATCGCCATTGCCTGGTGCGTATGCCATTCCGCGGTCAATCAAGAGCTGCATCAACTCGATCATCTGAGTGATGTGGCCAGTTGCGCGTGGTTCGTATGTTGGCGGAAGAACATTCAAAGCAGCATATGCATCAGCAAAGGCACGCTCGTATTTAAGAGCAAGTGCCCACCAAGGCATCTCTTCATGAATTGCCTTATGCAAAATCTTGTCATCGATATCGGTGACGTTACGGATAAAGGTGACGTTGTATCCGCTCTTAGTAAGCCAGCGGCGCAAGATGTCGAAGTTCACGCCAGAACGGACGTGGCCGATATGAGGAGGTGCTTGAACTGTGGCACCGCAGAGATAGATGCCAACTTCGCCCTTATTTATCGGTGTAAATGGGGTGGTGGTTCGCGACAAGGTGTCGTAAAGATGTAGCGAACTCATGCGCCAATTGTAACTTGTGGGTGCGTGTTACTTAAAAACGAGGGCTGATGCAATCGCTGCAATGCCCTTACCTTCGCCTGTTAAACCCATTCCATCTGTTGTTGTCGCTGAAATCGATACGGGTGCACCACCGAGAGCCTTTGAAATTGCTGTAATCGCTTCTGCACGGCGTCCGCCGATACGTGGGCGATTACCAATGATCTGCACCGTGACATTAGAAATTGAATATCCTGCATTGGTAACAATCTTGAGAGTTTCTTGTAGTAATTGCGTACCGGATGCACCTGCGTATTCAGGACGTGATGTTCCAAAGTTTGATCCAAGATCACCAGTACTGGTCGCTGCAAAGAGCGCATCGCAGATTGCATGTGCTGCAACATCGCCATCAGAGTGACCTTCAACACCGGTTTCGCCTGGCCATAACAATCCTGCTAGCCAGAGTTCGCGACCTTCGCCAAATGCATGCGCGTCAGTGCCAACGCCAGTGCGGAACTTTTGTGCATCACCGATAAATGTCATCGCAGTTGCTAGATCGGATGGCGTTGTAATTTTGAGTGCGCGTTCTTCACCATCAATGATGCGAACCTTGTGACCTGCATTTGCAACTAAGACTGCATCATCAGTTGCATCTTGTGGTGTTGCATGCGCTGCTTTTAATACTGAGTAAGCAAAGCCCTGCGGTGTCTGCACCTTACAAAGTGATGCGCGATCAGGAGTTGATGTCACATAACCAGCGCTATCAACAACTTTGACGGTATCTACTTCAGGCAACCCAGGAATTACTGCAACATCGCCTGCGCGAAGGGCATCAATGACTGATTGCGCTAAAGCAGTGCTAGCCAGTGCTCGCGCTGCATCATGCACAAGAACAAACTCTGTTGCAGCATCTACAGCACCGAGAGCAATGCGTACGGATTCTGAGCGAGTAGCGCCACCTGTAACAACTGTGATTCCTTGGCCTGCGATTTCTTCAATCTGCTTTTCATATCCGGCAGGTGCTGTAATCACTATTTGATCTACAACTGGTGCTAAATGCGCGATTGCATGAGCAAGTAAGGATTTATCACCGAGGTGAATAAGTGCTTTAGGAATAGGTGCGCCGAAACGTTCGCCACTGCCTGCGGCAGCAATGATTGCGGCGATCATGGTTTAACGCTTAATTACGAAGCGAGAACCTCGTCAAGGAGAATTGCAGCCTTCTCTTCATCAGTGCGCTCTGCAAGTGCGAGCTCTGATACGAGAATCTGCTTCGCCTTGGCGAGCATGCGCTTTTCACCAGCTGAGAGACCACGGTCGAGATCGCGGCGGTAGAGATCGCGAACAACCTCTGCAACCTTGATGACATCGCCTGATGCAAGCTTTTCAAGGTTTGCCTTGTAGCGACGTGACCAGTTTGTTGGCTCTTCTGTATATGGCTGACGAAGGACGTTGAAAACGCGGTCAAGACCAGCTGAATCAACGACATCGCGAACGCCTACTAGATCAACATTATCTGCAGGAACGCGAACAGTGAGGTCTCCCTGAGCAACCTTGAGAACGAGGTACATACGCTCTTCACCCTTGATAACGCGGGTTTCGATCGCCTCGATGAGTGCTGCTCCGTGATGTGGGTAAACAACTGTTTCGCCAACCTTGAATGTCATGGAGCGCCTCTCGTACTGCCGGGGGAATGAGTGCCAATTCTACCAGCGAACCCCGACAGAGAAAACCCCGAATAAATAGCGTGAAATAGGCGTCAATAAAGGGTTTCAGGGCGTGAGATAATCGCGCCATGCGCCAAATGACAAAAGTTGCTGTTACAACAATTTCTATTGCACTCGCACTTTCATTGACATCATGTTCAGGTGCCGGCCCAGATGCCGCAACTCGCATGATCAATCGTGTGACAGATGGAGCAGAAGCAGTTGTTAATACAGATGGCAGCGACCTTCGCATCAGCAACCTACTTCTTGTTGCAACAGAAGATGGCTCTGCAGTTGTCGTCGGGCACATTGTTAACCGCGCTAATGAAACAGACCAGATTCTCGGAATCACTGTTGGCGGCGTAGGTGCAACACTGACAGGCGAGACAAAGCTTGTTGCTAATAAGCCAATTCACTTTGAAGGCGAGCAGGCAAATGCCAAGGCAGTATTCCCTGGCGTAGGTGCAGTTGCTGGTCGCAACGTTGATATCACTATTGGATTTGCTCGTGCCGGTCTTGTCACTGTTCGCGCAATCATTCGCGATAAGCGCGATATCTATGCAGATGTCACAACAGGCGCAAAGCTTGCAACACCTGCTGCAACAACTAAGTAATTAGTTCGCGCGCTCCATCTTGTAGCCCATTCCGCGTACCGTCTGAATATATTCAGGGTTCGCTGGGTCTTTCTCAATCTTTGCGCGTAGGCGCTTGATATGAACATCCAACGTCTTTGTATCGCCGACGTAATCGCTGCCCCACACGCGATCAATGAGCTGAAGGCGTGTCAGCACACGACCAGCGTTACGCATTAAGAACTCAAGAAGCTCAAACTCCTTCAGCGGCAGTGAGATAGGCAGGCCATTGACGGTGATGATGTGGCGATCGATATCGAGGCGTACTGGGCCAACTGTTAAGACGCCGACTTCTACGGAGCTATCGGACATCTCCCCGCGACGAAGGACAGCGCGGATTCGGGCGATGAGTTCGCGAGATGAGTATGGCTTGGTCACATAGTCATCAGCGCCGAGTTCCAGGCCAACAACCTTGTCGATCTCAGAGTCTTTTGCTGTCAGCATGATGATGGGAACCGCTGATTTGCTGCGAATCTGACGACAGACTTCAGTACCTGAAAGTCCAGGCAACATCAGATCGAGAAGGATGAGATCTGCACCGTGGAGATCGAATTTCTCAATAGCGGAAGGACCATTTGCTGCAATCTCGACTTCAAAGCCCTCTTTGCTTAAGAGAAATGCAATTGCCTCGGAGAGTGATTCTTCATCTTCAACAATCAAGATGCGGGTCATGCATGATCTCCCTCAACTAAGACATCCTCGCCAAGAGGAAGTCGTATCGCAAAAGTACTACCGATTCCTGAAGAGCTCCAGACTGAAACTTCTCCGCCGTGCTTTGCGATCACGTGTTTGACAATAGATAAACCTAATCCGGTGCCACCTGTTTCACGAGAGCGTGCAGGGTCAACGCGATAGAAACGTTCGAAGATGCGGTTGATATCGTTTTCAGAGATACCTACACCTTGATCTACGACGGTGATTTCAACAATGGAGTTTTCAACCTTGGAATCAATCGTGACTCGCGTCTTATCAGGGCTGTAATTAATAGCGTTCTCAATGAGATTGTGGAAAGCCATAATCAAGTGGGTACGGTCTCCCACAACACTTGCCTGGGTGCGAGGGCCGCGAACAATTTCAATATCGCGACTATCTGCCAAAAACTGACATTGATCGATAGCAGAATCAAGAGCTTCATCAATATCAACAGTGATTGCATCCAGGAGTGGGTCAGCATCTTGCAGGCGCGAGAGATCAATAATCTCTTGGACCAAATGAGACAGCCGTTCAACTTCACTATTCATCATCGCTGCAAACTTTGATACCTGAGGGTCGTTCGAGGCGGCCGTGACAGCATCACTGAGGGTGCGTAGCGCGCTAATCGGAGTCTTGAGTTCATGTGAAATATTGGCAACAAAGTCGCGACGGACAGCATCAATGCGCTCGGCCTCTGATTCATCGGTAAAGAAAGCAACAGTGACGCCATAATCATTGAGAAGATTGACCTTCACCGCTAACTTGCGAGTGCCTTCACCAATTGGGCCAAGCGGAATTTCGATTGTTCCATCTTGAGATTTACCTGATCTGCGCACAGTGCGAATCAGTGCGTGGAGATCATCGCCGACTAATTTCTCATCGCGGATAACGCCTAGGGTCACAGCGCTCGGTGAGTAATAGAGAGGGACCTCGCCCGGCGAGAGAAGGACGCTTGCGATATCGAGAACATCGAGAAGTTCTTTGACTTCGGCAGTCACAAAAGTTGATGCAGATTCCGAAGTATCTCGGTTTCTCCTCAATGAGCGTGCCATAGCCCAATCGTATTGTCTTAAGCGGACTTCGCGATATCGAGGAAGTGGGCATTCAGCCGATTCACCAACTGTTCACCTTGTAGAAAGAGCCTGTTTACGGCAGGAGATAGGGTCAAATGCGATTGGCCAATATCCTTGGGGCATGCGCGACGCCTTTCATGAAGATCTCGATTCCATCAACCAAACACTCGTGGATATGTCCACTCTGGTTGCAGGTGCAATGGGTCGAGCAACAACAGCTCTCTTGACTGCCAACCTCGAACTCGCTGAAGATGTCATCGCAGATGACGATCGCGTCGATGCGATTCAGCACGAGCTCGATAACAAGACGCTCGATGTTATGGCGCGTCAGCAACCTGTTGCAAGCGATCTTCGTAATTTGGTGACATCACTTCGTATGTCTGCTGACTTCGAACGTATGGGCGACTTCGCACACCACATCGCACGTATTGCTCGTATGCGCTACCCGCAGACTGCTGTTCCTGCAGAGCTTGCACCAACTATTCAGGCGATGGGCGACGTCGCTCAAGCTTTGATTACTAAGGTCACTGGCCTACTTCAAAGCCGCGATATCCAGGTGGCGCTTGAGGTCGAACGTGATGACGATGAGATGGATAAGTTGCACCGCAAGTTGTTCGAGGTATTACTCGATGACAATTGGGCGCACGGAATCGAATCAGCAATCGACATTACTTTGCTCGGTCGTTATTACGAGCGCTGTGCAGATCACGCAGTTTCAGTATCTCGCCGTGTCTACTTCTTAGTCACTGGCGAATACGCAGAGAAGAATTAAGAAGTAATTACTTCTTTCCCTGATTTGCTACTGCCTTAATCGCCTCTGCTGCTGCATCTGGATCGAGGTATTCGCCACCCATTGTCACTGGCGCGAAGTTCGCATCCAATTCGTAGTACAGCGGAATTCCTGTTGGGATGTTAAGTCCTGCAATGTCCTCATCGCTGATTCCATCAAGATGCTTAACAAGTGCGCGCAATGAATTTCCGTGAGCAGTCACCAAAACAGTTTTACCTGCTTTGAGATCAGGAATGATGGATTCTTCCCAGTAAGGAATCATGCGTGCGACTACATCTTTAAGACATTCTGTAAGTGGCAAATCTTTTCCGAGATCTGCATAACGTGGATCTTGATCTTGCGAAAATTCTGAACCAGCCACAATCGGAGGTGGTGGGGTGTCATAAGAGCGACGCCACAGCATAAATTGTTCTTCGCCGTACTCGGCCAAAGTCTGCGCCTTGTCCTTGCCCTGAAGTGCGCCATAGTGACGCTCATTGAGGCGCCATGAGCGCTTTACTGGAATCCAGTGGCGGTCACATGAATCGAGTGCGAGCTGCGAGGTATGGATAGCGCGACGAAGCAGTGAGGTGTGAACCACATCAGGAAGAAGATTGCGCTCTGCGAGGAGAGCGCCGCCCTTCTTGGCCTCTGCCTCGCCTGCTGCTGAAAGTCGAACGTCGACCCAGCCAGTAAAGAGGTTCTTTGCATTCCATTCAGATTCGCCGTGACGCAACAAGATTAATTTGTAGTGTGACATGTGCGTATCTTGCCATGTTCTACTAGAGTTCAGGACGCTTCCCCGAGCACATTTCCGATCCTCACTAGGAGACCTTCGTGGCGCTAACACCTAAAGATGCCGTCCTTTTTGACCTCTACACCTCGCTCGCAGAACGCGTAGCTGCAGGTGCTCGCACATCTCTCGAGATGATTAGTGCGCCGAAGGAAAACCGTAAAGAATTAGCAAAGCGCGTTGGCGCAATCGAGACAGAAGCCGACGAGCTTCTCGGCAAGATCATCCGCCGTATCGATGACATGTTCGTAACACCATATGACCGCGAAGATTTGCACCAGCTTGCAAACTCTTTGGACGATGCTATGGACGAACTCGAAGAAGCAACCGACCTCATTGTTCTTCACGGAGTAGATGAATTCCCAGAAGGAACATACGAACTCGTAGATGCATCACGTCGCCTTGCAGAGTTAACAGCAAGCAGCTTGCCTCGTCTGAAGAACCTCAAGGATCTTGATCACTACTACGAGGAAGCAGACCGCATTGAAGATGAAGGCGACCGTATTCACCGTCGTATTACTTCTCTTCTCTTCAGCGGTAACTTCGATGCGATGACAATTCTTCGAATCAACGCGGTTATCGACCGTTTTGAAGATTCTTTGGATGAGCTTGCACGCGTTGCACGCACAATCCGCACCATTGCTCTCAAGGAGTCCTAAGTCGTGTCATCGGCTCATCTCCTCGTAGTCCTCATCGTCTTTATCGCGTTGGCTTTTGACTACACCAACGGATTCCACGATGCGGCAAATGCAATCGCAACAACGGTTGCTACAAAGGCCCTCAGTGCTAAGAAGGCACTTGCGATGGCAGCGATTGGTAACTTGGTTGGCGCATTTATCTCTGAGGGCGTCGCAAAGACGGTAGGTAAAGGCGTAATCGATGTAGAAACATCGAATGCCGGCCTCGTTGTCGTCATGGCCGCTCTATTGGGCGCTATTGCCTGGAACCTGCTCACCTGGTGGCAGGGACTACCTTCATCTTCTTCTCACGCTCTTATCGGTGGCCTTGTGGGTGCAGCTCTTGCATCAAGCCAGGTTGTTCATTGGGATGGCGTGCAGCAAAAGGTCTTGATCCCGATGATCATCTCTCCACTTGTTGGTATGTCAGCAGCGTTTGCACTGACACTCGGCTTGCAGTGGTTGTTCCGCAATGCAAAGAAGTCTCGCACCGGTAAAGCATTCCGAGTCGGTCAGATTTTTGCTGCCGGAACAATGTCTGTTGGCCACGGTCTCCAAGATGCACAGAAGACAATGGGTGTAATGACTTTGGCGCTTGTTGTCGGTGGAATGCATAGCGGTGAAACAATTCCTTCATGGGTAAAGATCGCAGCCGCACTTGCAATCTCATTAGGTACATATGCAGGTGGATGGCGCATCATGAAGACACTTGGAAAGCGCATGGTTGAGATCGATCCAGTTCGTGGATTGGCATCACAATCTGTTGCATCTACAGTCTTGTTCTACATGGCGATTCACTTGAAGGCGCCAATTTCGACAACACACACGATTACTTCATCGATTATTGGTGCAGGGGCAACTCGCGGACCTAAGTGGGTTCGTTGGGGAGTCGTTAGCAACATCTTGGCTGCATGGATCTTTACACTTCCAGCAGCTGCAGCATGTGCAGCAATCTTCTACTACTTCTTCCAATTCATCGGAATGCCATAGTTTTAGATCAGATGCGCGAAAGCCTCTAAATTAGCTAAGGATTCGCCGCGAGTGAGCCTCCAAGCCCATTCGCGGCGAATTGCATTTGCAAAGCCCAATTCGAGCAGCGGATTAAAAGCTGAATCTGAATACTGCAAGACTGAACCTAAAACACGATCGAGCTCTTGTGGATTGACTGCATCGAGTGGCAAACGCCCAACTAAATAAATATCACCGAGTTCGTTGATGGCATATGCCAATCCATACATAGATGCGTTCTTGCTCATGCACCAGTGATGTGCGGCCGCCTCATTTTCATCAGGTTTACGAATGACAAATGCATTGATGCTTAGCGAATGATCGCCGATGACAAGCGCGCAATGTGTCTGTAGCTTCTTCTCACCTGGCAATGTGACCAGAAATGCGTTGCCGTTCTTCTCAAAATCAATCTGCTGATCAGTAAGGAACTTCTCTACTGTTGCTGCAACAGACATTAACCCGCGCTCGTATTCGATGATGCTTGTGATGAAATCACGCGATCGTAGATATCAAGGGTTCCGCGGGATGTGGCATCCCAACCGAAGTGCGATGCGTGCTCGAGCGCGCCCATTGAAAGCAGTACCCGGCGCTGTGGTTCTTGCAGTAAACGTGCGAGGACTGAGGACCAGGCTCGTGGATCGTGACCATCCACCAATACGCCAGAGATACCGTCAGCAACTGCGGTACGAAGTCCGCCAACAGCACTAGCAACAACTGGTGTGCCGCACGCCTGTGCTTCAAGTGCGACAAGTCCAAAGCTCTCGGAATAACTTGGTACGCAGACTAAATCAGATGCGCGGTAGTAATCTGGTAATTCAGCGCGTTCAACGGGCGGTGCGAATCGCACTACATCGCTGATGCCGAGCCACTGCACGAGTTCTTTCAATCGCTCTACTTCGGTGCCGTTACTACCTGATGCTCCGCCAACAATTTGGGTGATGAGCTTTGGTCGCAGAAGTGGTGAGTGCGAAACCATTTCAGCGATAGCGCGGATGAGAACTTCTGGGCCCTTATGAGGCTGGATACGTCCCACGAAAGTCACGACATGAGCATCAGTTGGCAGCGAAAGATTCTTTCGGGCTAAGTTCTTTCCGCTGCCTGCGGTAAACATTGAAAGATTTACGCCCGGGCTGACGACAAATACGTTGTCTGGGCAGGCTTCATAGAGCGAGACCAGACTTGCTGCTTCGGCATCAGTATTAGCAATCAAAGCATCTGCTGCCGCGACGACTTGTGATTCTCCTTGAACGCGAATCATTGGTTCCGGGCTTTCACCTTCCGCCAAGTTGAGATTCTTTACCCGCGCCATGGTGTGCATCGTGTGCACCAAAGGAATGCCAAGTTCTTGCGCAACTGGCATCGCGACTTTTCCAGAGATCCAATAATGTGAATGGATCACATCGTATTGATTGGCAATAACTGCAGCGCGAAATGCTTGTGAAAGTTCTGGCATCAGCGCTGGTAGCGCCTCTTTTGTTACGCCGTTGACCGGACCGACATTGAGATGAATAACGCGAACACCATTACCCAGATCCACAACATCCGGATGATCATTATTTGCGCGACGGGTATAGATATCTACCTTGATTCCCTGAGCCGCCATCTGCTGTGCGGATTCGCAGACATAGATATTCATTCCACCGGCGTCGCCTGTACCCGCTTGATCCAAGGGGGATGTGTGCACCATCAAAGTGGCGACGCGACGATTCATGCGTCAAGGGTACGCATTATTGAAGAAAAGAGTTACTTAAAAGGTAGCTCGGACTTCGCCGATGGCCTTGCCGCCACCGAGAACAACCTCAGTCTCATACGGAGAATCAACGCCGAGTCGCTTTAGCCCCGCATGAACAAGTGCGCGGAATGGACGGAGGGATCCATCGCTGACTTTAAATACCAGTGTGCGGCCATCAGGCATTGATGCGACTTGAACCGCTTCCACGCCATCTTTCATATAGAGACCAGGAACATCCTGCATCATCGTTGCAGTCAATCGACCTACACCCGCAACCATCTCTGGGAATGCGCGAGATGCTTCAATAATTTTGCGATGAGCAGGATCTTCAGAGATTGTGATTGCGCGAACTGCGCGAGCAAGTCCTGCCACAGAGATCAAGAACAGCGGTGCACCACAGCCATCGGTACTTGTGAGAGTGATTTTCTCTCCCGATAAATTCTCTAGTTCTTCGCGGCACGCAACCTGTAATGGGTGCGCTGCATCGAGGTAATTCTCAATTGGCCAGCCATTTTTCACGCAGGTTGCAAGCATGGCTGCATGCTTTCCGCTGCAGTTCATAACGATACGAGATGGTCCTTGATCGCCATATGCACGACGTTCTGCTTCACCAAGTGGGCGATCAAGCATGCACTGCAGAGCGCTTTCATCGAGACCAACGGTTGCAAGAATTTCGCGCACAGCATCGAGGTGTACCCGTGATCCTGAGTGGCTTGAAGCACCGAGTGCGAGCAAGCGTGGCTCAAGATCTAAACCATTACGCACCATTGCCGCAGCTTGAAAAGATTTCACTGTAGATCGCGGAAAAATCAGATGCGAGCTATCACCGAGTTCGAGATTAACCGAACCATCTGCGTTGAGGGCAACGAGAAAACCACGATGTTGTGACTCAACAACACCACTACGAACAACTTCTGCGAGTACTGCGTCCTTCATTTAGTTCTCGCTCTGACGCTCGAGAGATGACCAGATATGGGCCTGAAGTTCTTTGCCCATTGCAGCCATGTCATATGAGGTAAAGAGTTGTCCCTCAACCAAACCGTAGAGACGTGCTCCATCTGTGACGCCCTTTGCAGTCGGTGCGATGTATGCGTGATCCAGCGCTAATTGAATTGCTGGACGCTCATCAGAAATCTTTCCGAGCCATCCTTCAGAAATTCCAGTGCTATGTGCGAGAACAAGTTCAATGACCTTGTTTGGCTTTATGCGCCAGTAACCGGATTCAGATGCACCCGGGCGAATGTGGTTTCCTTCAGAATCGATGATCCAAGAACGTGATGTGTACTCAAGAAATGGCCGACCATCATGGCGGAAGGTAACTTCCTGCACGAACTCAAACTTTTCTGCACCTGGCCACTCGCCCATGCCCTTGCCGCCCCACTTGCCGACCATCCAGGCAACTGGATACAGGTCTTCGTGAAGTCCTTCAGGAATAACGAATGCCATTAGATTCTGCCCCTCTTATATGTGCGCGCATCACGTGCTTGAGATTCGCGGCGCCCACGGATTCCGTAGATGAGAAGACCAACGCCGAGTGCGATTGAGAAGGTGCCCAAAAGCGCTGTCGTCAGTAACTCCATGGCTTTAGTTTAAGGCTTTAGAACTTACGAACTGCCCACATAATCGCGAGGCCCGCGAGTGAAACCACAAATAACTGTCCCAAGAATTTCATCGGGTGCCCTTCACAATTACTTCTTGCGCAGCGGTGATGCCTTCGACGGTAAGGACTGCATCGGTCGGTGTGGATCGCTTGACGAGAGCCAGTGCAATCGGGCCGAGCTCGTGGTGGCGAGCAACTGTTCCTAAGAATCCGACCTGAGCACCATTAAATTCAACAGGAGTGCCAGGAGCTGGAAATACAACGGCCGATCCATCGAGGTGCAACATCACCAATCGACGAGGTGGTGCACCGAGGTTAAATACCTTGGCGACTGTCTCTTGTCCGCGATAGCAACCCTTATTCATGTGTACTTCTTTATTCAGCACGCCGAGCTCATTAGGAATTGTTTTATGGTCAGTATCGACGCCATGACGCGGACGTCCAGCAGCAACGCGTTCTGCATCCAATGACCAGGTACCGACTTCGCGCGCATTCTCGTTAA
Source organism: uncultured Candidatus Planktophila sp. (assembly GCA_937975715.1). GTDB lineage: Bacteria > Actinomycetota > Actinomycetes > Nanopelagicales > Nanopelagicaceae > Planktophila. The sequence goes on along the minus strand of CALJUA010000155.1, from coordinate 4,544 downwards.
AGATCTGTTTCATCGAATCAAGTTCGGCGCGTGGCACAAGTGCGTATGGTCCACCGATTTCTGTCGCAGCACCTGGTGCGCGAAGTACAGAAAATTCTGATGTTGCATCACGTGCATCGACCTTCAACATAAATCGCATCTTCAATAGGTATGCAAGCAAACCTTCTGCATATGAGGGATCGATAACAATAAAAGTTGTTGTGCCGTCATCAACTACATTAAATTGATATTCAACGTGGCCGTTGTGATCAAGGATCATCGCTGGCAACCAATCACCAGCTGCAATGTTTAATAAGTGCTGTGTTGTTAAATCGTGCAACCACTTGATGCGATCATCACCAGTGACAGCGATGATGGAAAGATGTGATAGGTCGGCCCAGGCTTTACCTTCGGCGAGGGCACGTTGTTCTTGTGCTGGTTGTCCGAAATGCCAGATGGCACCTTTATCAGGGCCTTCTTCAACATGGACTGCGGTCATAGTGGTAAGTCTACGAGCGCAGAGAGATAACTGCTATTTAACGCAGGCTGCGCAGGTTCCGTAGATCGCAAAGTGCGTGACATCGGTGCGGAAACCGTAATCATCTGCGAGATTCTGAACAAAGTTAGCTGCAACATCGATAGGTGCATCGCCGACTGAACCACAATCACCACAGACAAGGTGCAAGTGAGTCAGCTCTTCAGCTGCGTGATAAGTCGCGCCTCCGTGGCCCAAGTGGGTGTGCTGCACAAGGCCCACATTTTCCAGGGTTTCTAAGTTGCGATAAACAGTCGACAAGTTGATGCCAGGATGTGTCTCGCGCACCTTTGCCGCAATATCTTCAGGAGTTGCATGGCCGAGTTCGCGGACAGCGTTAAGTACTAGTTCGCGCTGTGGTGTTAAGCGCAAACCTTTTTCACGGAGTTCGTGTTGATCAGCCATATTCAAACCTTATCTTTAATTAACTATTAAATGTGAATGACGGTGTCTGATGCGATGCCCTGCGCAGCAATCACGCGTTTTTCCACGCGAGCACCTGGTGCTTGAACCACAAGTGTCCAAGTGCCAGGGCTAGCGAAGAAGCGGAATTGACCTTCCGCATTTGTTGGAACTTCTGCGGTGAACTCCCCAGTGGCATCAAGCAATCGCACATGACCATTTGAAACAGGTGTGCCATTTGGCACGGCGTCATCAATCCCGTCCCGGATAATTTGTCCTTGAATAACTGTCTGCTTCGAAAGATCTATGCCATCTGTTGATGGACCACCAGGGCGTGCACCGCAAGTCTTCATTATCTTTTACGCACCAATCTCAACTGGCACGCCCACGAGTGAACCGTATTCAGTCCATGAACCGTCGTAGTTCTTAACATTTGTTACGCCGAGAAGCTCGTGAAGAACAAAACATGAGAATGCAGAGCGCTCACCGATGCGGCAATATGCGATGGTGTCCTTTGCAAGATCAACTCCGGCTGCTGTGTAGATATCTTTCAACTCATCTTGTGATTTGAATGTTCCATCTTCATTAGCAGCCTTAGACCAAGGAATGTTCTTCGCGCTTGGTACGTGACCCTTTACCTGTCCGCCTTCTTGTGGAAGGTGAGCAGGTGCTGCGAGTTCGCCTGAAAATTCTGCAGGAGAGCGCACATCAACGATGTTCTTTACGCCGATTGCAGCAATGACTTCATCGCGGAATGCGCGAAGTGAGAGGTCTTGATCCTTTGCCACGTAACGAGTTGCAGTGCGAGTTGGCACCGCTGTTACGAATGGGCGTGCATCGAGTTCCCAGCGCTTGCGTCCTCCGTCAAGAAGGCGCACATCCTGGTGACCGTAGAGCTTGAAATACCAGTATGCATAGGCTGCAAACCAGTTGTTATTGCCACCGTAGAGGATGACTGTTGTGTCATTGGCGATACCACTCTTTGAAAGGAGTGCTTCGAAACCTTCTTTAGAAATGATGTCGCGACGAAGTCCATCTTGAAGATCTTCGCGCCAGTTAAAGGTAATTGCGTTTTCGATATGGCCCTGTGCATACAAAGTTGTGTCTTCATCGACCTCAACGATTGCTACATGCGGGTTATTAATGTTCTCTGCGACCCAATCGGCCGTAACGAGTGCTGTTTCACGTGACATAGAGCTATCTCCTATTGGTAAAAGTATTTGTGGGTATTGCTAATTACTTAGATGTGAGGCGGACGAGAAGTAGATACATCTCGCAACCAAGGCAGTAATTGAAAGCTGCGTTGAGAAAAGCTGCTCCTAGTGCAAAACCAACTGCCACCGTGAAGACAGTTGTTGCACCTGCAAATCCAGCGATCGTGCCAACGAGTGCAAAACCAAATCCAACGGTCTGCGCAAACTTTGGTGGTCGCACATCTTCTGTCGGTCCCGGCTGAGCAAGTCGTGGCTTGATGAAGTTCTTAAAGATCAATCCATAAGGAGTGTGCTGTGGACCGCGCAGTGCACCAATTGCAAAGACGGTTGCCTGTGCTGCAATCACCCAAACGCTCTGAGTAACGATTGCAATTGCAAGAACTGTTGTTGTAATAACTGCACCAAAACGTGGTCCGCGTGCATCAATGTAGATGCGAGCTACCTCTGGCTTATCGAGAACTTCTGACATTTCAATTCCTTTGTTTGTGTGAATGCAAAACTAAAAAAACGATTAGTTTGATTGCATTCGACAAAGTGCACCAGCAAGGCGGCCGTAATCTAAGACGCGGCGCTTTGTGAAGTAGCTGGTTGGAATTGCGAACATGGCGAAATAGTAAATGAGACTCAGAAGTAAGACTAATTGCAAATAGTTTGCGAGTACTTAAGCGATCGCGCTGAGAGCAGCGAGAACTTGCTCTTTCTTAGGCGTACCTGCAGCCCGACCAACCTCAATGCCATCGCGATTGAGGAACAAGGTCGTTGGAGTCGAGCGAATATCGAGCCTGCGAACGAGTTCGAGATGAGATTCGGCATCGATATGGATGTGCTTCACGTCGTGCATCGGTATCACCATCTGGGATAGCAGAGAATGAGTTGCTCGACACGGAGCGCAGAATGCTGATGAGAACTGCACCATTGTTGCCCGAGATCCAAGTTCTTCGCCTAAGACAGCAGCGGTTAAGCGATGATCTGGCACTGCTTTTGTAGTGCGGATGGCACCTTCGCGCTTCTTCCACCACAAGCCATATGCAGTGGCGATTGCCAACACGATAAGGAGTGGAAGATATGTTTTCACACGAGTATTCTCACACAATGGCCAAGGTGTTGCTACTGACAAATACTCAGGGCGCAAGCGCAGAAGTTCTGCCAGCGCTCGGCCTCTTGTCGCACCAGGTCAAAGTTCTCCCACTTGAAGCGTCTGTGCTCGTCGATGCACCCGTCATGGATTTGATCTTCGTTGATGCGCGCCGCGAATTTCCAACTGCTAAGTCGCTGACAAAGTTGATGCACACAACAGGCATCGAACAACCCATCATTGCAATCACAACTGAAGGTGGCCTCACAGCTATTAACGCCGATTGGCAGATTAATGATGTGATTCTCGATTCAGCAGGTCCTGCTGAAGTCGATGCACGTATTCGTTTAGCGGTTGATGCAATTGAATATGCACGTATTGCAGCAGAAGGCGTCTCAACTGAGATCCGCCAGGGTGACGTTGTCATTGATGAAGGTACATACACCGCAAAGATTCGCGGAACTTCACTTGATTTAACTTTTAAAGAGTTCGAGCTTCTCAAGTTCCTTGCCCAACACCCAGGTCGCGTCTTTACTCGCGCACAGTTGCTGCAAGAGATTTGGGGCTATGACTACTTCGGAGGCACTCGCACAGTAGATGTGCACATTCGTCGCCTGCGTTCAAAGCTTGGTCCAGAGTTTGAATCCGTCATTGGCACAGTACGCAATGTGGGTTACCGCTTCACAGTCCAGCAACCTGGGCGCGAAGCTTCTTCTGAATTGGTGTAGCCACCATGCGGAAGATTCTTAAACTTTCACGTTTTCTCGAAGCTCCTATTGAGCACATTGCACACCCTTACCAATTCATCACCTTTGACCCAGAGATTCATTGCGAAGCGTGGCTCGATCTCAATAACACCATATTTAAAAGCCACCCCGATCAAGGAAATTGGGCACTTGCTGATTTAGAGAACCGGATGCGCGAGCCGTGGTTTGATCCCAACGGTTTCTTCTTATGTGTTAACAACGGCCTCATCGTCGGGTTCTGTTGGACCAAGATTCACAATGACTTTGTTAATCACGAACCACAAGGTGAGCTCTATGTTATTGGCGTAGATCCCGCACATTCAGGCAAAGGCATCGGCAAAGCAGTCTGCACCGAAGGCCTTATCTACCTGCGCGATAAAGGTCTAAAAACTGCAATCTTGTACGTAGATGAAGATAACGCAGCCGGTATCGGTCTCTACAAATCCTTAGGCTTTAACTAAGTCTGCGCACATTGCGCGGAATGCTGCGGTGTGGGCATCAACATCTGCGGCCGTTGTATCAGGACACATCAGCGCCATGTTGTGGAATGGCGTTAATAGGAAACCATCGTTAAGCAGGCGTAAGTGAATGTA
>CALJUA010000154.1 GCA_937975715.1 uncultured Candidatus Planktophila sp. | reverse complement strand
GTGAGGGTCTGGATTAAGACTCCCAGAATTGTGCCGCCGAAGAGAAGTGCTGGCTTGTTCTGCTGGTGGGAAAGTTCACCCGAGCGAATTCCCTTTGCCTTCATCCAGATTGGATAGAAGGTCTTTGGGCCAAACCAGATACCGCCGCTAATAAACGAGATTGCGAATGCGATTAAGACACCGAGAAAATTAAGTCCTGAGATTGACATGAGTTAAGGATAAATCTGCAAGTGCTTTCAGTCCAGCAACCGCATACTTTTGTGCCAACAGAATTTCGAGCACTGCATCATTTCCGGACTCAATTCGAATCGAAGCCGTATCCAGAGTGTTCTGAACATATGTCAGTGCTGCATGAATATCTAAAATTCCAAGCGATTGAAGAGGTTCGATGATTGTGCTCATCAGTTCCCGGTGACCTTGGGCGATTTCTGCTTTGCGATAGTCGGGAAGAGCGATGCTATTTAAGGACTTCACAAGCATGTGGCGTCCATCGACGACATATTGAAGGGCTTCATGAATCCAGAGTTCAACATGATCCAGCGGATCCTGTGCATCTTTAATTGCTGCCTGCAATCTAGCCCGATAAAGCTCAAGTTCCTCAAGAACTAAATCTGAAACCAAATCTGCAGACGATGAGAAATATTCATAAAAAGAAGAGCGCGAAATTCCCGCTGCTTTGGAGATTGCAGAAACCGTTACAGCCTCAACTCCCCCAGAGATTGCAAGAGAAAGAGCTGCATCCGCCAACTGGCGCTGGCGCATCTCTCGTTGCTCGAGAATTGAGGGTGCGTCGATTTTCGGTCCCATATCTCCTCGCAATCCTTAGTGTGAGTCTGAGATTAGCAGTGATATTTTCCGAGAGCCTCTTGAAAGTAGTGACATTTCTCTTACGATTTCCCAATGAAACGTAGCTTCATCGCCATTGGCGCTCTTATTCTCGTAGCCACATCGCTTCCAGCCGCGGATGCTGCCGTTAAGGCAGGTACAGCTTGTGCAAAGGCAGGTCAGTCGACAACTGTTGCTGGCACAAAGTTCACCTGCATTAAATCCGGAAAGAAGCTTTTATGGGATAAAGGCACGAAAGTTTCCAGTGCTGCGGCAGCAACACCTGCAAAGGTAGATCCACTTGCAGCGTGTAAGTTGCCCGTTGCTGATGGCCGTGGCGATGTCTCTATCGGTGGCTGGCCGCGCATCAACGAGCGCTCAAAGGTGATTGGCGATATCAACGTGACCGTAATTCTCGTTGAATTCCCTGATGCTCCAGCGAAGCTGACTCCAGCTGAAGCTTTTGCAAAGATTTCACCTGCAACAGAAACTTTTAAGGAAGTTTCATACGGCAAAGCTAATTACGCGATGAAGCCACAGTTAAAGTGGTATCGCATGAGCAAGAAATCGTCCGACTATGTTGCAGGTGGTTGGACATTTGAAAAGCATCGCGAATACATACTTGAAGCAGCGAAACTCGCTGACGCTGAGGTTGATTTCAGCAAGACAGATAGCTTGGTCATCCTTGCAAACCCAGATGCAGAAGGAATGGGTTACTCAGGTCCTGCTTTCTCTGCGATTCGAGGAAGCGGATTAACGCTTGATGGTCACTACATTTCTAATGGCGCAACATCTGCGTATGACCTCAACAGCTGGAAATCTATCTGGCTCAACCATGAAATCTCACACAGCATGGGGCTTGTTGATCTCTATGCAGCAACCCAAGAGGATCAATCCAATCGCTACGACGGATTCCGATACACGGGCGAATTCAGCTACATGGGTTACAGCAGCTTCGATAGCAACTCACCAAGCCTCTTGGCATTCGAGCGCTGGAACCTTGGCTGGATTTCAGATGATCAGGTTAAGTGCCTTAGTACCCAAACAACTACGCAGACAATTACACCTGTCGAATCAACTGGTGGCTTGAAGGCAGTGATTGTGCCGATCTCTCGCACAAAGGCGCTTGTTGTTGAATCTCGCCGTGCGCTTGGCATCGATGGTGCAATGAAGAAGTCTGGTGCGCTTGTTTACCTCGTTGATTCATCAATTCAATCCGGAATGGGTCCAGTAAAGGTTTTCCCATCGAATGTAAAGACTGACCCTCGATATCTTGAAGCACCTCGCGCAAATGGCGAATCAGTTACTGTTGAAGGGATCACCGTCAAGGTAACTGCTTCCGATGCAAATGGCGACACGATTGAAGTAACTCGTTCATGAGCAAAGCTGAAGTAACCGCGCATCTGAAGAAGTTCGATAAGCCACAGCGCGATGCACTTCAGGCAGTTCGTGTAGCTATTGCTGAAATCCTGCCAGAGGCCGATGAAGTCATTAAGTATGGCATTCCTACATTTGCAATCAATGGAAAAGGTGTCATCGGCTTCGACGGCTGGAAGAACCACAACAGCATCTTCCCTTACAGCGGATCCATGGGTCTAATTCTCAAGGATGAACTCGCGAAGTACGAACAAACAAAAGGTTCAATTCATTTTGATAAAGAGAAGCCATTCCCTAAGACGCTTTTGAAGAAAATTATCAAAGAGCGCCTCAAGCAAATGGCTGAGCGCTAAAGCGCAGCGATTGAATCTTTCATCATCGACTGAAGCAGATTTGCATCTACTTCCCAGTCATTTGGAAGTGCAATTGTTTTCTTATTGACTCGATATTCCTTGAACTTAGGGGTGTATTTCTTCAGCACATCTTGATTCCAGGGAGCAATAAGGATGTGATGAGTAGCGGTAGAGCAGCCGAAGAGATAATTCTTATCGAGCTTAAGCATTGGCTGATTCCAAACGATTACAAGCTCTAGCTCCGGAAACTTGCTTTGGATTGCTTTAAAAATTGCCTTAATGGTCTTCGCTTGTTTTGCATCAATAGTTTTGTAGTACTCAGCCGGAGTTTCAAAGCGCTTAGAGCTCTCAGATCCACGCGAATACATCACGAGAGCATTTGCATGGGCTTGAGAGAAACCGTAGTTCTCACGTAGATGGGCTATTTGAACTGGATACTTCTCGCCCTCTAATTGCTTCATGACTTTAAACCAGTAAGCCATCTTCTCGCCATACTTCTTTTCTATGGCGGGAAAATGCTTTTCTCGAGATCCATCTGCAACGGGCATGGAACAATCGTAGGGGCATGAAGAAAGGCCCCGCAATTATCTGCGAGGCCTTTCTTCTTGAGATTTACTGAAGAATTACTTAGCTTGGATTGCTGAGATTTCGAACTCAAGCTTGATGTTCTCAGAGACAAGGATTCCACCTGTCTCAAGAGCTGCGTTCCATGTGAGACCGAAGTCCTTGCGGTTGATCTCTGAAGCGCCTTCGAAACCGAAACGTGCATTACCGAATGGATCTGTCGCTGTTCCTGTGTATTCGAATTCAATTGTGATTGGCTTTGTAACATCCTTGATTGTGAGGTCGCCTGCAACAACAAGACCCTCGCCGCCATCTTTTACAGATGTTGAGTTGAAAGTAATCTTTGGGAAGTTAGCTACATCGAAGAAGTCACCTGACTGAAGGTGGCCATCGCGGTCTGCGCTACGAGTATCTACTGAAGCAGCTGAGATCTCGATTGAGATTGAAGCAGCGCCATCAGCAACTACCGCTGAACCTGTGTACTCGTTAAATGCTCCACGAACTTTTGTCACCATTGCGTGACGGGCGCTGAAGCCAACGCGGCTGTGTGATGGGTCGATGTTGTATGTACCTGCTGGAAGTGTTGATAGAACTGACATTTTTTACCCCTAGTTGTGATTGAAAGGACCGCCGTGAACGGTATGGTTGAATTGTAAACTAAATTAGTTGAAATTTCAACTAATTCCTGAGCCTCAGCTCAACGACTTGATATCCCAGCCCTCAAAGCAGATCTCACTGCGCTCATGACTCAATCACAAGATTGGTGGCCAGCAGATTGGGGTCACTACGGCGGACTCTTTATTCGTATGACATGGCACGCAGCTGGTTCTTATCGCGTTGCCGATGGTCGCGGTGGTGCCGGCACTGGCAACCAACGTTTTGCTCCATTGAACTCATGGCCTGACAATGCAAACCTCGACAAGGCTCGTCGTTTGTTGTGGCCCATCAAGAAGAAGTACGGTAACAAAGTCAGCTGGGCAGATCTCCTTGCATACGCAGGAACAATTGCTTACGAATCAATGGGTCTTAAAACTTTTGGTTTTGCATTTGGTCGCGCAGATATCTGGCACCCAGAAATAGATATCTACTGGGGTAGCGAGAATGAATTCCTTGCGCCATCAGAACAACGCTACGAAGACCTTAATGATGCAACAACTCTCGAAAATCCTCTCGCAGCGGTGCACATGGGTTTGATTTACGTAAACCCAGAAGGCGTTAATGGAAATCCAGATCCAATCAAGACTGCAGCACATGTACGTGAAACTTTCGCTCGTATGGCGATGAACGATGAAGAAACTGTTGCATTGACTGCAGGTGGTCACACAGTTGGTAAAGCTCACGGAAATGGCAAGGCAGCTAATCTCGGCCCTGCTCCGGAAGGCGCCGATATCCACGAAGCTGGCCTCGGTTGGATGAACCACACCACCCGCAGCGTAGGCCGCGACACTGTAACGTCAGGACTTGAAGGCGCATGGACTACCAACCCAACGCAATGGGATAACGGTTATTTCAAGCTTCTCTTGGAATACGAATGGGAGCTCACCAAATCTCCTGCCGGTGCCAATCAGTGGGAGCCAATCAATATCAAAGAAGAAGATAAGCCGGTAGACGTTGAGGACCCATCAAAGCGCTACAACCCGATGATGACTGATGCAGATATGGCAATGAAGATGGATCCTGCATATCGCGCAATTTCAGAGAAGTTCTACGCAAACCCTGATTACTTCAGCGAAGTATTTGCTCGCGCTTGGTTCAAGTTAACTCACCGCGACCTTGGCCCTAAGGCGCGCTACTTTGGACCTGATGTTCCTGCAGAAGATTTGATTTGGCAGGATCCAATCCCTGCTGGATCAACGCAATACAACGTTGAAGAAGTGAAGGCGAAGATTGCTGCGACGGATCTGAGCATTTCTGAACTTGTTGCAACTGCATGGGATTCAGCTCGCACATTCCGAGGCTCAGATAAGCGTGGTGGAGCAAACGGTGCACGCATCCGTCTTCAGCCTCAGGTCGGATGGGAAGGTAACGAGCCAACTCGCTTGGCACGTGTTCTCTCTGTATTAGAACCGATTGCTCAATCATCAGGCGCTTCTCTTGCAGATGTCATTGTTCTTGCGGGAAATCTTGGAATCGAAAAGGCAGCACAAGATGCTGGCAGCTCCATCACTGTTCCATTTACTCCGGGACGTGGCGATGCAACTCAAGAGCAGACAGATGTCGCATCCTTTGCTCCGCTTGAGCCAATCCATGATGGCTTCCGTAACTATCTCAAGGCCAAGTACTCGGCGCAGCCTGAAGAACTTTTGCTCGATAAAGCACAACTCTTAGGTCTGACAGCGCCAGAGATGACCGTCCTTCTTGGAGGTCTTCGCGTACTCGGTGCAAACTTCGGAGGCAGCAAGCATGGAGTCTTCACAGATCGCGTCGGAGCGCTGACAAACGATTTCTTCGTCAACCTGACAGATATGACGTATGTGTGGGAGCCAGCAGGTGAAAACCTCTACAACCTCCGCAATCGTTCAACAGGAGAAGTGAAGTTCACAGCGACAAGAGCCGATCTCGTATTCGGTTCGAACTCAATCTTGCGCTCATATTCTGAGGTCTACGCCCAGGACGATAATCGTGAGAAGTTCGTTCGTGACTTCGTCGCAGCATGGACAAAGGTCATGAACGCAGATCGTTTCGATCTCGTTTAATTACATCTCATATATCTGCGCACCATGCTCGGCTACTCGAGTATGGTGCGCAGATGTCTTTTACCCAGAAATTTAAAGCTCGTGAGGTCGACTTCGCACTGCTTCTGGTCGCCGCTCTCTGGGGAGCAAGCTATCTCTCAGCTAAGACTCTTACTGAACACGCTCCAGTCCTAACGGTACTTAGCCTTCGATTCATTTCTACATCAATAGCGATGGCGCTGATCTGGTTAATCAAACGCGATCGGATTACTCGTCCGGAGATTTACCTAGGTGTTGGCCTCGGTTCATCACAAGCTCTCATTCTCTATTTCGAAACTTCAGGTGTATCGAAGACCTCTGCAACAAATGCGGGGCTCATCATCAGCCTTGCAATTATCTTCACTCCTATTTTTGAATCTATTGCATCCAAAAACTGGTTGCCACGACCTTTTTTCGTTGCAACGGTTCTTGCTGTGGTTGGAGTCGCGCTCCTTGTTTCAGATAAAGGGTTTGCGGCACCTGGAATTGGCGACTGGCTCATGTTGGCTGCCGCTCTTTTTCGCGCTATTCATGTGACTGCAATGGGGCACCTGACTGCATCAAAAAGCTATAGCTCAGTCTCGATTACCTTGTTACAGAGCCTGACCTGCGGCGTTATTTACAGTGTTTTTTCTGTAGATGGAATCGCACAAGCCTTTAAAGATTTTGATACCGGACTCTGGCTAGATCTCGCATTCTTGAGCTTGCTCTGCGGCGCATTCGCATTCTTAGTAACTCTTTGGGCAATCCGCAGAACATCGTCTTCACGTGCCAGCTTGCTACTTGGAACAGAGCCGGTATGGGCAGTAGTAGTCGGCATCTCTCTCGGTGGAGAAAAGCTAGCTGTGCTTGGAGTTGTTGGCGCCGTGATAATTATCGGCTCGTCTTACTATGGGCAGAGGATTGAATCTGCCCATAGATTAGCTACGCAGCAACAGCAACTTTCTTAGGCTTCTTAAAGAAGAAGTACGAGACCACAAGAATAAATCCAGTCCAACCAATCGCCTGCAAGACTGACGGTGTTGGAGTGAAGTTTAAGAGACCCTTCAGAACAGATCCGAGGATGCTCTCTTTGCCAATAACACTTGAGATGTCGTACAACTTGTTGTCATCGCCTGGAATGAGACCAATCTCTTGGAACTCATGAATTCCGTAAGAGAACATTCCGGCTGCAACAACGATCAGCGCTATACCGCTGTAACGGAAGAATTTTGCAAGGTTGAGTTTGAGCGCACCCTTGTAGAGGAGCCATCCGGCGATAACAGAAACTGCAAGACCTAAAAATGTACCGATAACAGTGAGTGCTGCATCTTGTGATGCCATTGCGCCGTTCCAAATAAAGATTGCTGTCTCAAGTCCTTCACGGCCCACAGCGAAGAATGCGAGAGCAAAGAGAGAACCGGCTCCTGTTGCGAGCGCGCGATCAATCGAGCCTTCGAGCTCTGCCTTTAAGAAGCGAGCCTTCTTGCCGAGCCAGACGACCATCCAGGTAATCAGTGCGGCAGCTGTAAAGGAGAGAATTCCCGCAACGAGCGGCTCTGAATCACCTTCAAGGTGGATTGAGGAAATTGTAAAGAATGAGCCAAGCGCTGCTGAGAGTGCAATCGCAGCAAAGACTCCTTGCCAAATCGAACGGGTCTTATCGCCCTGATTTATCTTCTTGAGATACGCGATCAGGATTCCGACTACCAATGCAGCCTCAAGTCCTTCACGGAGCCCAATCAGGAAGTTTGCGAGCATTTCTTACCTTTCGATTTACGCAACAATGTTGTTGCGTAAATAGGATACTTCAGGTTATTATATTTTCGCAACTCGAATGTTGCTTAATTCAGGAGGCTACATCCGATGCTTGCTAACTACCTCATGGGACTACGAGAAGGACTCGAGGCCGCGCTCATCGTCACAATTCTTGTGACTTATCTTGTCAAGAATGGTCAGTACTCAAAGCTTCGCCATATCTGGTTGGGGGTCGCAGTTGCTGCTGCTCTCTCCTTCGGGCTAGGTGCCTTCTTCACAACATCGTCGTACTACCTCCCATTTAAAGAGCAAGAGATTCTAGGTGGAACTCTCTCGGTTCTCACCGTTGCTCTGATTACTTGGATGATCTTCTGGCTGGCATCGCACGCTAAATCTCTTAAAGGCGAGCTCCACTCTTCGGTTGATAAAGCACTTGCAACGAGCGCCGTGGCACTCGTACTTGTTTCATTTCTCGCAGTAGCTCGCGAAGGCCTCGAGACTGCGCTCTTTGTTTGGACGGCGATCTTGGCCACTGACGAGACGACAGAGCCGCTCATTGGAGTTCTTCTCGGACTCTTAACATCAGTTGCAATCGGATTCCTTCTCTATAAGGGAGCTGTCCGGATCAACCTCCAAAAATTCTTCTTCTACACGGGCCTCGGACTCATTACCGTTGCTGCTGGCGTACTTTCTTATGGAATTCATGACTTCCAAGAAGCTGGCGTGCTACCTGGTGAAGATATTCGTGCATTCGACATTTCTAATGTCATAGCACCCGATGGTTGGCTAGGCACAATTCTTCGCGGAACAATTAATTTCACACCTAATCCATCGCTTTTGCAGACCATCATTTGGTTCCTCTATATCTCACCAGTTCTCGCACTCTTCTACAAGAAGACTCGCATTCGCCCTACTGTCACTACGAAAGCAAATTAAAGGTGGCCATGTTGAAAACTTCGCAGAGATTTTCCATTTCAATCGTCATTGCACTCTCTTCAGTGCTCGTGCTTTCTAGCTGTGCCAAGCGAATTGAAAGCGGAGCAAACGTAATCGAGCTCGAAAGCTCATCCAGCGCCTGCAAGACATCTACGGATACAATTTCAGCGGGCAGTATTACTTTTTCTATCACTAACACCAGCAACAAAGTCACTGAGGTATATCTCTTCGCATCAGACAAGAAGAGCATCGTGAGTGAGGCCGAAAACATTGGCCCATCAATCTCTCGCGACTTGGTGTTCGAACTCAGCGAGGGAACTTATTACATTCAATGCATCCCAGGGATGAAGGGTGATGGATTTTCCACGACTCTAGAAGTCACGCCAGGATCTGCCTCCAAGGCGGGGGCTTATCAAGATGAACTCGACCAAGCAGCTGCCTATTACAAAGAATTTGTGATCAATCAGGCAACTTTACTGCTTCAAGAAACTAAGAAGTTTGCGACCCTCTACTCCAGTGGCAAAGAAGCTGCAGCACGAGCGCTCTATCCACATGCTCGTATGTACTGGGAGCGAATCGAACCTGTTGCAGAATCATTCGGTGACCTCGACCCTATTTTGGATTTACGTGAAGCGGATCTAGAAGAAGGGCAGAGCTGGACTGGTTGGCACTTGATTGAGAAAGATCTATGGGCGCCAACAAAGGGATATCAAGCACTTACTAAGAAGGAGCGAACTGCAGCTTCGAATATGCTCGTTGAAAAGACGAGTGAGTTGCTCACTCGTGTGAAGTCACTCGAATATAAACCTTTCCAAATGAGTAATGGCGCCAAGGAGCTCTTGGATGAAGTTGCAACAGGAAAGGTCACCGGTGAGGAAGAGATCTGGTCAGGAACCGACCTGTATGACTTCCAAGCTAATATCGAAGGCGCCGAAAAGGTGTACGAGTTACTAAAATCAGTAGTTGCAAAGAAGGATCCAGCTCTCTCTAAGAAATTAGAGCGTGGTTTTGCAAATGTATATAGCTTGCTAGATGCACAGCGATCTGGCACCGCGTTCACGCACTACAGCCAACTTTCACAGAAGGAAATTCTTGAGATGGCTGCTGCGGTCGATGCACTGGCTGAACCACTTTCACATTTGACTTCGGTCGTGGTGGGCTAATGACTGAAGTTTCGAGAAGAGTATTTCTTGGCGGCTTAACGGCTGCCGGTGCTGTCGCAGGCTCTTCCGGATTTCTTCTCGGTGCGGGATCTGATTCTGCACAAGCCACTCAAACTCGATACTCGATTTATGGTGAGAAACAGGTAGGAATCACAACGCCCGCTCAAAACCACCTCTATCTATTGGCCTTTGACCTTGCCGATATCACGCGAAGTGAAGTGAAAGATTTGCTCAAGCGGTGGACGATCACGGCTTCGGCACTCATGGCAGGAACTCTCAATGATGTGCCACAGAATTATGAAGCCCCGCCAAGAGATACAGGCGAGGCGCTTTTAGCAGGCGGCTCTGCCCTCACAATTACAATTGGGTTTGGACCCTCCCTCTTTTCTACCGCCGAGGGTGATGATCGATTCGGTTTCGCATCGTTGACTCCCCTTGAATTGCGCCAGTTGCCTCAACTCGCTCGGGATGCAATCAGAGATGAAGAATCCTTTGGAGATATCTGTCTTCAAATTTGTGGTGACAACTCGATTGCAGTTTTTCATGCTGGTCGAAATCTCATCCGTGAGGCTTTTGGTTCTGCCACCTTGCGATGGTCTCACTCAGGTTTTAATGGAGCTGTCCCTGCCTCCAAAGCGTTGACCGCTCGAAACCTTTTTGGTTTCAAAGATGGAACAGCGAATCCAATCGGGGACGATGATCTCGAAGAAAATATCTGGATAAGCGGTTCTAGTGAACCTCCATTTATGAACGGTGGCTCCTATCTCGCTATGCGCAAAATTAAAATGCACCTCGACACATGGGACCGCTCTCCATTGCGCGAGCAAGAAGCGATCTTTGGTCGCAGCAGAGATGCGGGAGCACCTCTCAGTGGTGGACACGAGCATTCAGCGCCGGATTTCGCTTTAGCAAGTAAGGACGGAACACCGCTAATCCCAAAGGATTCACATCTGGCGATTGCTCACTCCTCGCGTCATGGCGGAAAGAAGATGTTGCGACGCGGATACAGTTATGAGAACGGCCTAGATAAGGTCGGCAATATTGAAGCCGGACTCATCTTCATCGCTTATGTAAATAGCTTGAATGTGAACTTCATTCCGGTGCTTGAAGCTCTCGCTAAAAGCGATGCCCTCAATGAATATATTTCGCATGTGGGCACAGCGGTCTTTGCTATTCCGAGGGCACCTAGAGATGAGTACGATTTTATTGGAAGTGGACTCTTCGAAAGTTAGGTGGATTCACTAAATCGTCGGCAATAATGAGCAGATGACGGCAAGCTTCATCTATCCTCCCCCAGCCGATGGCAAGCCCTTCCGCCTCAATATGGGTCTGCGCTCTCTCGAACCCGCCCTTTGGCTCGAAGGCGGGGAAGATCTTGAGGTGCAGATTCCGCAGCGGATAGCGCTAAAGGATGATGCGCGGGAGGTTGTCTACCAAGAGCTACCTGGTTATCGAAGTGCAATCAAAGATCTCACTGCACTCATCGCAGAAAACCTCTCAACGTTTCATTCTAATCGCTATGAAGTTTCAGCAGAATCGGTGAAGCATCTTCCCACCGGAGCATCTGCTGATCTGGCTAGTAACGATCTTCTTTTACAGATTGCATCCATCATCGGAGAAGACTTGGTTGTTCTCTCTCGCGAAGATGGCGAGTGGAAAATAGTTGCAGGTGCAGTTCTCTTTCCATCTCGGTGGAAGCTGTCAGAGAAAATCGGCAAAGGTATGGATGCAGTTCATATACCGGTGCCTGGATTTGCAACATCACTGGCGCCTTTTATGACAGCAACTTTCGACAAGATTACCTCCGACCGCGCTGTCTGGCGCAAGAACTGGTCGCTGCACAGCACGTCGGATCTCCATCAACCAACAACAATTCACGCGCCAGCAAACCCTGATGAATATTGGTGGCGTACAGAACGCCAGACTCTTACCCGATCGCGCACTGGAGATTTTCTCTACTTCACAATTCGCAATCGAGCAGAGCCACTTTCATGGATAAAAGCTGACCAAGAATCTGCAGCTTTCTTTGCCGAAACCCTGGCAAGTTTTACCTCTGAAACTATTGAATATAAAGGTCTGCAGCAGGACCATCAAGCAATTATCGATTACCTGCGCTATTAACCCAGAAGTGACTTCATCTGCTTGTAAATAAGGTTAGCGGCGAAAATCGGATTGATGCGTGAAAGCCTGTCCATCATGGTCGCATCTTTTCCAACTGTGATGCGAGGCTTATTCTTTTCGATAGCATCTACCATCTTCTTTGCGGCAATCGGTGCTGGTAGCGATTTGAATTTCGATGAATCCACATCAACATCCGGCATCGCAATTCCGGAATTTGAAGTGATATTGGTTGCGACAGCCCCTGGAAAGACAACAGTGACGCCCACATTGGTACCCATGAGCTCTGATCTCAGGCCTTCGGTTAGCAACTTAATCGCTGCTTTAGAGGCGCCGTAAACGCTCTGTCCGGGAACAGGGGCATATGCGCCCATCGATGAAACATTGAGGATGTGCGCTTCGGGGCGAGTGAGCAGCCCAGGTAAGAAAGCTTTGATCAAGGTGAAAGGGCCGTAGAAATTTACATTCATCACTTTCTCAGCTTGCTCGATTGTTAGATCTTTAATCGGAACAAATGGCTGGATGATTCCTGCATTATTGATCAGCGCGTCAATGGTTCCAACTTGTGCAGGTAGAGCAGCGACTGCAGCACGATCGGTGACATCAAGAGTAAAGGGAGTCACGGCAAAACCAGCCAGCTTCGCAGTTTCTTCAACTGAACTCTGATGCATATCAACGGCAATAACACGGGCTCCACGTCGAACAAGTTCTAACGTGATTTCGCGCCCCATTCCACTGCCGGCACCTGTGACTAGTACTACCTTGTCGTCAAGTTTCATATTTGCAGTCTACGCTTGGAACATGGCTATTAATAAGAGCGAACGTGGTGGGTCAGCACTCATTGTGATTGATGTTCAAGTCAATGTGGTTGCTGATGCATTCCAAAGAGATGCAAAAGTAGCCAACATGGCCACAGCTGTTGCTAAGGCACGTGCTGCATCAGTTCCAGTGATTTGGGTTCGTCACTCTGCTGAAAATCTTCCTCTGAACACTGACGGCTGGCAGATAGTCCCCGAATTAACTCCGATTGAGGGCGATCCCATCATTGAGAAGAAGTACCGCAGCTCTTTTGTGGAGACTAACCTCGAGGAAGTTCTCGCTCAGCTCAAAATTAGCCATCTCTACATCTGCGGAGCTGAGACCAATAACTGTGTACGCCATACATCTATGTCTGCTCTCGAATCAGGCTATGACATCACCTTGATTGAAGATGCACACACCACGACTGGATTCGAATGGAATGGATATGTCATGGATGCAGCACGCACTATCGATGAGCAGAACACCAACTTCATGGGCTACTCACTTCCTACCTGTAGAGCTGATGTAAAACCGGTAGGTGCTCTATGGAACTAAAATTCGGTCTCGATACCTTCGGAGATATGCAGAATGATGACAATGGCAGCCCCATTCATGCAGCTCAAGTAATTCGCAATCTTGTAGATCAAGCGGTACTTGCCGACGAGCTCGGTATTGATCACATCAATGTCGGTGAACACCATCGTGATGATTTCGCAATATCCGCGCCAGATACAGTCCTCGCCGGTATCGCAACGAAGACCAAGCGAATTGTCTTGGGAACTGGCGTCACAGTGCTCTCAAGCGATGACCCCATTCGCGTCTATCAACGTTTTGCAACGATTGATGCCCTATCCAATGGTCGAGCAGAAATCACAGCCGGTCGCGGTTCTTTTATAGAGTCATTTCCGCTCTTTGGCTACAGCCTCGATGATTACAGCGTTCTCTTTGAAGAAAAACTTCAGATCCTCGCAGAATTAATTAAAGAGAGGCCAGTCAATTGGTCCGGTTCTATCCGCACTCCACTCATCAATCAGCAGGTCTACCCCAAGACTGAAAAGGGTTCGCTCACAGTTCGCGTAGGAGTAGGTGGAACTCCAGAATCCGTCGTGCGCGCTGCCCGACTTGGAATGCCTATGGCTCTCGCCATCATTGGTGGAGATCCAGCGCGCTTTGCGCCATTTGCGCACCTATATCGAAATCGATTGGAAGAGTACGGAAAGCCAGAGCTTCCAATCTCTATCCACTCACCGGGGCATTGCGCAGATACAGATGAACAAGCTCTTAACGAGCTATGGCCGAATTACTTCGCCCTCTATAACAAAATCGGCCGCGAACGTGGCTGGGCTCCAACGACGCAAGAACACTTCATGGCTGAAGCTCAGCAGGGTTCTCTCTACGTTGGTTCGCCACAGACAATTGCGAAGAAGATTGTTTATGCACTTAAATCAGTTGGCGCACAGCGATTTGATTTCAAATACTGCAATGGCCCAATGCCGCAGAAGCAGTTGATGCGTTCGATCGAGTTATATGGCACAAAGGTGATTCCCCTGGTGCGCGAAATGATGTCTGGGGAATAAAGAACCATTGCTCCATGTTTAAAAGGATGTGAGTACACAATTCCCTAACCAGCCTTCCGAGGAAGGCAAATCAGCGCTCGAACAATATGGCGTTGATTTAACTTTACGTGCCCGTGAAGGAAAACTAGATCCTGTTATTGGGCGCGACAATGAGGTTCGACGTGTCATACAGGTGCTCTCTCGTCGTACAAAGAATAATCCGGTTCTTATTGGAGAACCAGGCACCGGCAAGACAGCGATCGTAGAAGGTCTCGCCCTTCGTATCGCAACGGGTGATGTTCCACTGGGTTTGAAAGATAAGCGAGTTATTTCACTGGATTTAGGGTCACTCATTGCCGGTGCGAAATTCCGCGGTGAATTTGAAGAACGCCTCAAAGCAGTCCTGGATGAAATCAAGGAAGCAGAAGGTGAAGTTATTACCTTCATCGATGAGCTTCATACCGTTGTTGGTGCTGGCGGAATGGGCGGCGCAATGGACGCCGGAAATATGCTTAAACCGTTCCTTGCGCGAGGCGAGCTCCACATGATTGGCGCAACGACTCTCGATGAGTACCGCCAATACATTGAAAAAGATGCCGCCCTCGAGCGTCGATTCCAGCAAGTTCTTGTCGGTGAGCCAAGCGTTGAAGACACCATTGCAATTTTGCGCGGTATTCGAGAAAAATACGAAGCTCACCACAAAGTGACAATCGCCGACAGCGCCTTAGTTGCTGCCGCTTCACTTTCAAATCGATACATCACGCATCGATTTTTGCCAGATAAAGCAATCGACCTAGTCGATGAAGCTGCCTCCCGGCTTCGTATGGAAATCGACTCCTCCCCTGAAGAAATTGATCAATTGCAGCGAGCTGTAGACCGTTTAACCATGGAAGAGTTCGGCTTATCAAAAGAGAAGGATTCTTCCTCCAAGGATCGCCTCGCTGCTCTGCGCGATGAGTTGGCGCTAAGAAAAACAGAGCTATCAGAGCTAAAGCAAAAGTGGGAAGTCGAGAAGAGCTCTCTCGACCGCATAGGTCAACTCACTGAAGAGATGGACCGCATTCGCGGTGAAGCGGAAATGGCGCAACGCAATGGCGAGTTAGAAAAAGCTGCGCGCTTGATGTATGGCCGAATGCGAGAAATTGAAAGTGAGTTATCAGAAGCTCGCTTGAATGCAGTAAGTAAAGCTTCTATGGTCAAAGAAGAGGTCACGGCAGATGAAATTGCTGAAGTGATTTCAGCATGGACGAAGATTCCAGTAGGGCGCCTACTACAGGCTGATAGCGAACGTCTCGTTCATCTAGAAGGTGAGCTATCTAAAAGGGTCATCGGCCAAGAAAATGCAATACGTTCGGTGGCAGATGCAATTAGACGCTCACGGGCAGGAATATCAGATCCCAACAGACCTACCGGCACATTCCTATTTTTAGGACCAACTGGCGTTGGTAAGACTGAGCTTGCTAAAACACTCGCTCATTTCCTCTTCGATGACGAACGCGCCATGGTGAGAATCGATATGAGTGAATACGGTGAAAAGTTCTCCGTCTCTCGTTTAGTAGGTGCACCTCCAGGCTATGTTGGATACGAAGAAGGTGGGCAACTCACCGAAGCTATTCGTCGCCGTCCATATTCTGTTATTTTGCTTGATGAGGTAGAAAAGGCTCACCCTGAAGTTTTCGACTTACTTCTTCAAGTCTTCGATGATGGTCGATTAACAGATGGACAAGGTCGCACCGTTGACTTCCGAAACTCGATAATCATCATGACATCTAACCTCGGGTCACACTTCTTGGTTGATACAAATCTTGACCGCCATCAGAAAGAATCTGCGGTTATGGCTACTGTTCAAACTGCCTTCAAACCTGAATTTCTTAACCGGATTGATGACATCTTAATTTTCGATGCGCTGGAAAGAAAGGAAATTTCTCGCATCATGGAGCTACTCGTTGATGATCTACAGAAGCGTCTCAGTGAGCGTCATATTCAATTAACACTGGATGATCGAGCAAAAAGTTGGTTGATGGAGTCAGGATTTGATCCACAGTACGGTGCGCGACCACTTCGCCGAACCATTCAGAAAGCAATTGGAGATCCACTTGCCATGAAAATTCTTGCCGGGGAAATACCTGATGGATCTGAAGTGCACATTACCGCTGCCTCTCCTGAGGCGGCCCACTTAGAAATTAAGCTGGCGGTTTAGCGATGATGTCCGCGCTCATTAAATGAGCGCAACGCACGAAGGCCATCTGATGGCCAGATTGAGATCGATGAAATCGAACAAGGCGTCGCATCCATATGGAATACGCCATCGTTAGGTCCGCCGATTGCAATGTTGGTAGCTGACTTGATGACGCCGTTATGCGTAACAATCACAACCTTCTTGCCAGGGTACTCCGCAACAATCTTCTCCATCGCAGCTTCGACGCGAATACGAGCTTCGTCATATGACTCTCCACCACCAGGGCGGTAAGACGATGAGTTAAGCCAAGCCTGATAATCATCAGGTGTTTCGGCCTTCACTTCCTCGATCGATTTTCCATCCCACGTTCCGAAGGAAAGTTCATACCAGTCTTTGTCATAGACAATCTCAAGACCGGTTGCTGCTGCGATTGCCTCTGCGGTCTGGCGAGTGCGCTGTAGAGGTGAAGAGATCAAAACATCTGGCTTGAGCTTTGCTACTTCAACCGCGACGCGTTCTGCTTGTGCTAAACCATCTGCGGTGAGCTCTGGATCTAACGCACCCACACCTGAGAATTTACGAGTTGGTGTAAGAACAGTTTCGCCGTGCCGCACCAAGTAGAGCATCGTTGGAACTTCAGAGCTTCGAAGTCTATCTGTTAAGTAATTTTCTTGAACAACTGCAACTGGCTTGTGAGCGCTTCCACCATCGAGTGCCTTGTTGGCCAAGCGATCAGCGTGAGAGTTCTCATCGCGCGGAATCCACTTGTAAGTAACTAAAGATGGGTTGTGCGCATCTCGACATTGCTTCGCAAGATCACGCATATCAGCATGTTTAATCTGCCAACGGCCGGACATTTGTTCAACGACGAGCTTTGAATCCATCGCTACTTCAATTGTCGCCTCTGGATCGAGTTGGTGAATATGAATCAGGCCAGCAAGCAGTCCGCTGTATTCGGCAACGTTATTTGTTGCTGTGCCGATAACATCAAAGAGCTCTGCCAAAATTTTGCCATTTTCAGAGACAACCGCACCGTACCCCGCCGGGCCTGGATTTCCTCGAGAACCGCCATCGGCTGTTAATTTAAAAGTACGTGCCATGGATCGTTACTCGCGCACCAAGATGCATCGGCACTGCTCGCAACGCACAACTTCTTCTGCTGACAAAGTTGAGATGCGTTGAACTTCAGTTGTATTAATTGTCAGATGGCAACCTTTGCACTCATTTCCCACCAGCGGTGCAGCGCCATTTCCATTGTTATCAGCTGCTAATTTCGTATAAAGATCTTTGAGATCCTGGGCGATTGGCGCAGCAACCGATGCTCGCTTCTCTGACACTGCATCGCGCTCGTTGATGATGATCGTCAGCGCGTTCTCTCTCTTAATTTCAAGTTCTGCAATCTCTGCGTTGAGCTTCTCTTCTTCGCTGCTGAGCTCATTGATGCGATTTGTAATGCCATCTACCTGCATCATGATTGCAAGTTCTGCCTCTTCGAGTTCGGCTCGGCGCTGACCGAGTGTCACAAGCTCGTGCTGAGTCTGCTCAAGTTCTTTTGGTGTTCCCGTACCTGAATTAAGGCGAGCCTCATCGCGTTGAATGCGTGTGACGATTTGCTCGACATCGCCCTCTGCACGCGCGAGTTCGCGCTTTACATCGGTGCGTTCGGTCTCGGCTGCAATACGTAGATCACGGACATTGTTGCGCTTGATTGTTGTCGCGTTGAGAGCAGCTGACTCTGGAAGAGTTGCTTCACGCTGAGCCAATGAAGCTAGCTGGTCATCAAGTCGCTGGACCTCAAGAATTGCTTGCTGGTCGTGATGGGATGCTTTCATGCGAAGAGTTCCTGACCATATTTGAAGTAGATAGCGAGAATGAGAACTGCGTATGTAACTGTGTAGAGGACTCGACCCCAACCGCGATCGAGGAATTCAACGAGAGAAGCATGACGTGCTTCCGAGAAATTCCAGATATTTTCAAGAATCGCGACTCTTGTAATCGTTGAAAAGACTGTGACTGTAGAAATCGTGACAAGTAAGCACCATGGGCAGAGAGCGTGAATTACAAAGAGTGATTGGGAAAGTAGCCACAGCGCAAAGAGCAAACCAAGGCCGTAGCCCACGTGTGCAACGCGCATAAATTTGCGCGGAAAGACGACCAGTGAAAGTCCTGCAATTGCCACCGTAATGACAACAGGTTCAAGCATCAATCCAATAAATGAATTTGGGAATCCGAGAAGCGCTGACTGCCACGATTTAGCAACCTTGCCGCATGAGACAACGGCGTTGATATCACATGAGAGCTTGCTTGAAGGAGATCCAGCAAGCTTTACTGCATCATAAGAAAGAACCAAAGAAGCGATCAGAGAGAGAGTCGATGAAACAAGCATCGCCCAGTAGGTCTTGCGATAAGCGCGCAAACGTTCGACGGTGCCAGTTTCAGACATGGCGCGAGTTTACCGTCTTTCGCAGTAAGTGAAGTTATGCATCAATCGGAAGCCGGTGCCCTTATAGAGGCGTTGAGCGCTCTCATTCTGATGTCTGACTCCGAGGCAGAGATACTTCTCTCCTAATTGATGGCCCGCAATTATGCACTTCTCCATCAATTGCTTGCCCAGGCCCCTGCCGCGCATTTCTGAATGCGTTGCTACTGATGAGATCACGATTTGACCGGATTCCCATCGACAGAGAGCAGCGACTGCCGCCAACTTGCCCTCACTGATGACCTCAACCCATTGGATAATTTCGTCATTGCCTGGAAAGACAGACGAGTCAGGTGCATGAGACTTGAGAAAGGCATCTATCTCAGAATCACTCGATGTTGCAGCAGCGACTGCTTGGCCTTCGATAGTGGGCGCCCAATAAGAATCCCATTCGACGACAGCTTTAAATTCATCTGGCAGAGCTGCGATTCCGCAACTTTCCATTGAGAAGTTCTTCCAATCAGAAGGAATAGCGGGCGAAGGGCCGAGAGCGATTCCATATATGCCATCATCCTCACGGCCTATTAAAAAATTCCCTGCATCATCAATATCTGCCTTGAGAAATTTTTCTCGGGGCACCCATGTTTCAAAGAAGGGCGATTGCGGATGAACAACTTCGTAAGCTTTTAAAGCCTTATCGAAGTCTGTTGTGTGCATTGGTGAAGATTACCGTTAGATTGTCTGCGTGAGCCAGGATCGCAAAGACAAAGTAATCTCAGCTCTTCTCATTCTTTTTGGAATTGCATGGCTTTTCCCGTTGGTATGGACCCTCTGGTCTTCATTCCGACCATACTCAGATGTGCTTACTAATGGGCTACTTTCCATGCCCAGCAGATTGAGTTTCGATAACTACACGACTGCTCTCGAGAAGATGGCAGTGGTCCATTACTTGATTAACACAGTCATTATCTTGGTGCCAAGCGTCTTCTTTATTCTCTTCTTTGGAAGTCTCATTGCTTTCAGTATCTCGAAATACAACATCAAATATAAGAAGATTCTTCTCCTCGCATTTACTGCCGGCAGCATGTTGCCAGCTCAATTTATCTATTACCCAATCTTCAAAATGTACATATTTGTTGGCGGCGCCCTCGGCGATAAGACCATCTTCTATGACAGCTACATCGGAGTCATCCTGGTGCATATTGCAATGCAGACTGGCTTTGCCACATTTGTGTTGCACTCACATCTCGAGTCAATTCCTAAAGAACTATCGGAAGCCGCCCAAGTCGATGGCGCATCAGTTCTTCGCCACTACTTCTCAATCATCCTGCCTATGCTGAAGGCGCCAATTGCGGCGCTTGGAATCATGATGTCGGTCTGGATTTACAACGACTTCTTCTGGGCCTGGTCGCTTCTCAAGCGAGATCAGTTCTTCCCCATTACGACTTCCCTGACCCGAGTGGGAGCATTTGCTCGAATCATTCCTGACCAAAATGTTCTTGCTGCCGGTGCAATCCTCGTAGCACTTCCATTGCTCGTTCTCTATCTCACGATGAAACGTCACTTTACGATGAGCATGATGCTTACTAATGCGAAGGCTGTTCCAGCTGCCTTAAATACACTTGATAAATCAACTCGCTAGTTTTCTCCAACGGTTCAAGCAGCGATTGACCAAGTTCTTCGGGAAAGCCATCTCTCGATACGTAAACGCAGCCCGCATATGCCCTTTTATCTTTCAGCAATGGGATAGCAATAACTCCGTGCAGGATTCTCGGCCAAAGAATGAGGTCCGGGTATTCCTTAAGCATTTTCTGTGCATCTCCCCAAGCCTGTGGCTTGCCTAATCGATAAGCATCAGCCATTGGAGATTTACGAAAGAATTTTAAGTATTTATTACCGATGAGGTTGCCGTGCTCAGGGCCTGTTCTGGCCATGCTCTCCAAAGTTTCATTATCAATCTGAATAAAGAGAATAACTGTCTCTAGATCGATCACTGATTTAAGTGCAACAACAACATCGTTGCAAAAAGTATCAGGGTTGACGTTTGTTGAGGCTAATTCCTCCAACTTATCGAGGATAGCTACGAATTTGTTTTCCATTTCTTGCTCTCCTCGATTTTCCTATATCGTCTCGAGAAGTGCTTTCATTTTTACTATTTCAGCGCTTTGACTTGTTTGGATATCTTTTGCGAGCTTTCTTGCTTCTGCATTGTCACTATCGACGATCATCGAAATCATCGTGAGTGCGCCTTCATGATGGCCGATCATGCCTTGAAGGAAAAGTTTGTCGAATGAAACACCTTTTGCACTTTTAAGCTCTGAAATCTCTGAATCAGTCAGCATTCCTTCCATCGCCATTCCGTGAGCACCCATAAGAGAAGTGCCGGCGGCTTTGAGCCATGCCTTCATCTGCTCGATCTCAGGAGCTTGAGCAGCTTTAATCTGCTTTGCGAGAGCCAATACATCTGGATTCGTTGAATTCTTCAGTGCAATATCTGACATCACGATGGCTTGCTGATGGTGGGGAATCATCATCTGCGCGAACATGATGTCGTTTGAGCTATATGAAGAGTTGCTGGCGCTATTTCCGTGCATATTGCCCATCATGCCGTCGTGATCGCCATCGTTATTGATGGCATACCCAAGACCGAAGAAAAGTAGAGCAACGACTAAAACTGAAGCGCCTGTTTTTCTATCGAATTCAATATTCATACCAACAGACTACTCAGAAACTGTCGGTCTACAACTGGAAAAAACGTTAGCGAATATAGGGACGCAATTCGACTTTACGATTGCAGCAGAGAGAGCCTTCGAGTGCTAATTCATGAGCAATCTCTGGTGAATCAGCTTCGATAATCCAGAAGCCGCTGAAGTATTCTGGGGAATCAAAGAGTGAACCGTGCTTCACATCACCTTTATTAGCGCGGTTATCAATCAGAGTTGCCGTTGATCCCGGTTGGATTCCTGCAGCAGTTACCCAATGACCGTTGTTCTGCAATTTTTCGTTAAAAGCATCGATGTGCTTCATCTCGTCAGGGCTAGCAGGGTTATTGGGGCCGTCGATGACAAAGATAATAAAGCGCATGCCTCAAGGTTAACTGATACCGTTTTGATATGGCGACATTGCAAGCACTTCTAGCTTCGCCCGACCAATCCGTGCGACTTAAAGCAGCCCTTGCAGCTGGCACCTACCCCGAAATCGAATACATTGACGTTCTTGTTTCTCAATGCGCTCACGAACCAGACTTCTTTGTGCGTGACACTCTTTCTTGGGCGCTGATGCGAAATGACATTCCTGCAGTTGTTGAGCGGTTAAAAATCGAGTTGAACTCTAAGAATCCTTTGGCAAAGAGCCAAGCAATTCATACTCTCTCCAAGATTGGTAATAAAGATAACTTCGCTCTCATTACTGATGAGCTCCTCTTTGATGCAGATGATCATGTCGCAACCACTGCTTGGCGTGCTGCCTCTGTTTTGGTTCCGGAGAGTGAGAAATCCGCGCTAGTTGGGAAGTTAATTACCCAGCTTGGCCGCGGAGACTCTGACACTCAATTTGCGCTGACAAGATTCCTCTGTGCGATTGGGGATCAAATCGTTGAGCCCCTAACCCAAGCAGCAAAGTCTGAGAATGAGACTGTCCGGACGCAGGCGGAAATCACGCTCATGCGCTTTAACGAGATGAAATTGGAATTTGATAAGAAATCTAACGTGGGCGGTGAGGGTTTCGAACCCCCGACATTCTCGGTGTAAACGAGACGCTCTACCACTGAGCTAACCACCCGGCTTGTACTGCTCGCGAATACTACTTTATTCATGCGAAAGTACGAAAACGGTAATCCAGCCGTAACGGGTGAAGGCTAAAGTTAGGGCTATGGCACTCTTCCAAATGCAGATTTCGCTCCCAGACCGACCAGGCTCCCTCGGCGCTATTGCCTCAGCGATCGGCGCAGCTGGCTGCGATATTCGCGAGCTCGTTGTCATTAAGGCGGAAGACGGCAAGGGATACGACGACATTACTGTCGCAGTGCCGGGCACAGATCCATCAGATTTAGTGAGCGTCCTCAACTCCATTGGTGGGGTTGAAGTGATTGCAATTAAGCCACTTTAAATTAACTAGAGAGCTGCAAGCGCTGCCTTGTAGTCATCGTTGCTGCGAGCATCGCCCAAACCATTTACTACCTGCCAGCGCAGAATTCCTTCTTTATCAATCACGAAAGTACCGCGTAGTGCACAACCGCGAGCTTCGTCGAAGATTCCGTATGCCTTAGCAACGGCGCCATGTGGCCAGAAATCTGAAAGTACGGGGAACTTATAACCCTCTTGTTCTGCGAATACTCGCTGAGTGAACATCGAGTCACATGAGACCGCTAGTAGCTCGACATTGTCGTTTTGGAATGCTGAAAGGTCATCTCGCATCGCACAG
Organism: uncultured Candidatus Planktophila sp.; assembly: GCA_937975715.1. Lineage (GTDB taxonomy): Bacteria > Actinomycetota > Actinomycetes > Nanopelagicales > Nanopelagicaceae > Planktophila. The sequence goes on along the minus strand of CALJUA010000154.1, from coordinate 27,490 downwards.
AGTTCGCCAGTACATGTTCCTGTAAATGAGAAAGGAATAAAGAGGAGAACAACATTCTTCTTGCCCTTGTATGAGCTAAGAGAAACTTTATTTCCGTGCTGGTCTGAAAGTTCGAAATCTGGTGCCGCTGATCCAATTGATAATGTCATGCGCGCAGAATATCTTAGATTTCAATCAATGAACTTTTGAAATTATCGCTTGGCCGTCTTTCGCGCGACTAGACGTGTGGCGCTCCAGTCTTGTGCAACCGATAGCGTTGAGGTTTGAGATAAACCAACATTTGGCGCTGCATCTTGAATATCGCTCGGCTCCACATGACCACTTCTTCCGGCTTTAGGAGTGAGAATCCAAATTGATCCGGACTCTGAGAGATAGGTAAGCGCATCAACAAGTTCATCTTCTAATTCGCCATCTCCATCGCGCCACCAGATGATGACTGCATCGACAACCTCCGAGGTGTGGTCTTCAATGAACTCGGTACCGGTGATGGCAGATATGGCAGAGCGAAGTGATTCGTCAGAGTCGGCTCCTCTGCCGATCTCGAGTACTAGCTCTCCTGGCTCAAAGCCCATGCGCGCTGCCACGGGATAAGTGCAGTAGATACTGGCCGGTTGCGCAAGGGGTAATGGGATTCACGCCTATCCATTTTGCCTGGAGGGTCCTTCCGCGCGAGAATAAGCACCATGAGCGAATTCCAGGGCCAGGCGGATTACCTTCTCAATCAGTTAGTCGATACCGATCCTTCGGAAACCCTCGAGTGGCAACAGTCGCTCGACGCGGCACTCAATGCAGCCGGTCCGGTACGTGCACGATTCTTGATGCTCGCACTCCTGAAGCGCGCACACGAGCGCAACGTTCCAATTTCAAATCTTCGTACAACCGATTACATCAACACCATCACACCACAGGCCGAGCCACAGTTCCCTGGTGATGAAGATATCGAACGCCGTATCCGCGCTTATGTTCGTTGGAACGCTGCGATGTTGGTACACCGCGCACAGCGCCCAGGCATCGGAGTCGGCGGACACATCTCAACTTACGCATCATCTGCATCTTTATATGAAGTTGGTTTCAACCACTTCTTCCGCGGTCAAGATCACCCAGGTGGAGGAGATCAAGTCTTCTTCCAGGGACATGCATCTCCAGGAATGTATTCACGTGCATTCCTTGAAGGACGATTCACTGAGCACCAGCTCGATGGATTCCGTCAAGAACTTTCTCATCAAGGTGGAGGACTCTCTTCTTACCCACACCCACGTTTGATGCCAGATTTCTGGCAGTTCCCAACAGTGTCAATGGGTATCGGTCCACTCAATGCGATTTATCAGGCACGTTACAACCGTTACCTGCACAACCGCGGAATCAAAGACACATCAGATCAGCGCGTCTGGGCATTCCTCGGTGATGGTGAAATGGATGAGGTCGACACACTCGGTGCAATCGGTCTTGCATCACGCGAGAAGCTAGATAACCTCACATTCGTCGTTAACTGTAACTTGCAGCGCCTCGATGGCCCGGTTCGCGGAAACGGCAAGATTATTCAAGAGCTCGAATCAATCTTCGGTGGCGCAGGTTGGAATGTCATCAAGGTTGTATGGGGTCGCGGTTGGGATCCTCTTCTCGCGCAAGATCGCGAGGGTGCACTCGTTAACATCATGAACACAACACTTGATGGTGACTACCAAACATTTAAGGGCGAAAGCGGCGCATATGTTCGCGAACACTTCTTCGGTAAGGATCCACGCACTGCTGCAATGGTTGCCAATTGGTCAGATGATGACATCTGGAACCTCAAGCGCGGAGGACACGATTACCGCAAGCTCTACGCTGCATATTTAGCCGCAACACAGAACAACGGAAAGCCAACTGTCATTCTTGCGAAGACAGTCAAGGGCTGGACACTTGGTTCGCACTTCGAGGCGCGTAACTCAACTCACCAGATGAAGAAGATGACTCTTGAAGACATCACGGAATTCCGTGATCGTCTTGAGATTCCTCTTCCAGATAGCGCGCTTGATAAGTACACACCTGCGTACTTCAAGCCAGCTGCCGATTCAGTTGAGGCGAAGTACCTTGCAGAACGTCGCGCCGAACTTGGTGGATCTGTTCCGCGTCGCCGCGCTGCATCAAAGCCACTTCCAACTCCGCCAGATTCTGTCTACGACTCAGTCAAGCGCGGATCAGGTCAGCAAGAAGTTGCTACAACAATGGCATTTGTTCGTATGTTGAAGGATCTCGTTAAGGATGAAGGCATCGGAAAGCGCCTTGTTCCAATCATTCCTGATGAGGCTCGCACATTCGGTCTCGATTCATTGTTCCCATCACTGAAGATTTACTCACCTCATGGTCAGCAGTACACATCTGTCGACCGCGAACTCATCTTGTCTTACAAGGAATCAACCGCGGGACAGATTCTTCACGAAGGTATTAACGAAGCAGGTTCTGTAGCTTCATTTACTGCAGTGGGCTCTTCATACTCAACACATGACGAACCGATGATTCCTATCTACATCTTCTACTCAATGTTTGGTTTCCAGCGCACAGGTGATGCTTTCTGGGCGGCATCTGATCAGATGGTCCGCGGATTCGTTCTCGGAGCAACCGCAGGTCGCACAACTCTTAACGGTGAGGGTCTCCAGCACGAAGATGGTCATTCACATCTCCTTGCTGCAACTAACCCAGCTGTTGTTTCGTACGACCCAGCGTTTGCATACGAGCTCGGACATATCTTTAAAGATGGTCTCCGTCGTATGTATGGCGAAAACAGCGAAAACATTTATTACTACCTCACTGTTTACAACGAGCCATACCAACAGCCAGCAGAGCCAGAGAACCTCGATGTTGAAGGTTTGCTTCGTGGTATCTATCTCCTCAAGCCAGGTGAGAAGCAGCGTAAGAAGAATGCGCAGATCCTCGCATCTGGCGTCGGAGTCAACTGGGCGCTGAAGGCGCAGGAGCTATTGCAGAAGGATTGGGGCGTTTCAGCTTCAGTCTGGTCTGTCACTTCATGGAACGAACTTCGTCGTGATGGCCTAGAAGTTGATAGCCATAACTTGCTCAACCCAACAGATAAGAAGGTTGCTTACGTAGCTTCAAAGCTCAAGGGCACTGAAGGTCCAGTAGTTGCTGTCTCAGACTTTATGCGCGCTGTTCAAGATCAAATCGCGCCATGGGTTCCAAATGACTTCTACGCTCTCGGTACCGATGGCTTTGGTCTTTCAGATACTCGTGGAGCACTCCGTCGCCACTTCAAGGTGGATGCAGAATCAATCGTTGTGGCAACCCTTGCTCAACTTGCTAAGAGCGGTGAAATTAAAGAATCTATTGTCACTGAAGCTATTAACAAGTACCGTATCTTTGATGTCACAGCGGCAGAAGCAGGAAATACTGAAGGATCTGGCTGATTAATCGAATTCCAGTAACAGATATCTCCCCCGCAGTTTTCTTCGGGGGAGAATTTGTACCGGTCAAAGCTATTCCGGGTGAATCCTTTCCAGTTAATGCAACGATCTTTCGCGAAGGTCATGATCAGCTTGGCGCAGATCTAGTTCTCTTCGACGCTGCAGGAAAAGAAATCTCGCGTGTTGTCATGCACGAGGTCTGGCATGGCGGAGATCGCTACACAGCTGACATCACAATTCCAGGTCGCGGTGATTACTCGTATGCCATCGAAAGCTATGACCACCCACTTGCCACCTGGCTCCATGATGCTGAAATCAAAATTGGTGCCGACGTTGATTCTGAACTCATGTGCACTATCGGCCATCAGCTCTTTGAAGAGGTAATCAATAAAGACTCCTCTGTGAAATCACTTCTTAAGCCAGCTATCGCCGCACTTAAAGACTCGAAGTTAGCCCCCCTTCATCGCTTTGGCATCGCATCCACACCAGAGATTCGTGCCTACTGTGCAGCGAATCCACTTCGCCGACTTGCCTCTCTCACAGAGAAGTACCCAGTGCGTGCAGATCATCCGCGTGCACTTGTTGGTTCTTGGTATGAATTCTTTCCACGCAGCGAAGGTGCCATTCTCAATAGCGATGGCAGCATCACAAGTGGAACATTTAAAACTGCAGCACAACGCATTCCAGCAGTTGCAGCGATGGGCTTCGACATTCTCTATCTTCCACCGATTCACCCCATTGGTGTTGCGCATCGCAAAGGTCGCAATAACACTTTGACTCCCTCAGATACCGATCCGGGTGTTCCATGGGCAATCGGTGGAGAAGAAGGTGGCCACATGGCCATCAATCCAGTGCTGGGCACTATGAAGGACTTTGAAGATTTTGTTGCAGTTGCCAAGAAGCACAACATCTCTGTTGCACTTGATTTCGCCCTGCAAGCATCCCCTGATCATCCATGGGTAAAAGAACATCCAGAATTCTTCTCGCATCGCCCCGATGGATCAATCGCATACGCCGAGAACCCACCTAAGAAGTACCAGGATATCTATCCCATCAACTTTGATAATGACTACACCGGCATTCTCGAAGAATCACTGAAGACTTTGCGCTTCTGGATCTCAAAGGGCATCAACGTCTTCCGCGTTGATAACCCACATACAAAGCCTGTGCACTTCTGGGCTGATGTGATGCGCACTATTCGCCTTGAATCCCCCGATGTTATCTTCCTAGCTGAAGCATTTACCAAGGCGTCGATGATGCATGCCCTTGGAAAAGCAGGATTCCACCAGTCATATACCTACTTCACTTGGCGCACTTCAAAGCGCGAACTCATCGAATACAGCAAAGAAGTTGCGCACCACACATCTGCATTCTTCCGCCCAAACTTCTGGGTCAATACTCCAGATATCAACCCGTTCCACCTTCAAAGTGGCAACCCTGCAATCTTCGCAATTCGCGCAGCACTTGCATCAACACTTACTCCATCATGGGGAATGTACGCAGGGTTTGAGCTTTACGAACACCGTCGATTTAAAGAAGGTGGCGAGGAATACCTCGACTCAGAGAAATACGAAATCAAGGTTCGCGATTGGGCAGCTGCCGAGAAGAAGCAGCTCACGCTCGCTCCATTCATCACTATCCTCAATAAAATTCGCCGTGAAAATGTTGCTCTGCAACGTCTGCGCAATCTTCGCTTTCACCATTGCGACAATGACCAGATAATCGCGTACTCAAAACGCGAAGGCGACAACTTGATTCTCGTAGTCGTTAATCTCGATCCACAATTTGCTCAAGAGACAACAGTGCATTGGGATATGTCTCAGCTTGGAATTAACCAAGATAACTTTGAGGTAACGGATTTGATTGATTCTGCAAAGTATCAGTGGTCTCCGCATACATATGTTCGCCTTGATCCAACAAGGTTGTCAGGCAAAGTCGTTCACATTGCGAAGGTAAAGCTTTAGAATTACTGCATGAGTTTTCTTTCAAAGATATTCAAAAATAAGACATCTGCGGAAGAAAGTCAGACGCCAGTCAGCTATCTCAATCCCTATTCAACTTTAGGCGAACTCGACTTCCATCTCATTAATGAAGGTCGCCATGAGAAGTTGTGGGATGCGCTTGGCGCACATGTTCTACGCGATTCAGATGGCACACTGCAAGGAACAGCATTCTCTGTCTGGGCGCCTAACGCTCAAGCCGTCAGCCTTATCTGCGATTACAACTTCTGGGATAAATCTGCGCATCCCATGGTGCGCCAAGGTTCTTCCGGAATTTGGGAGATCTTCATCCCTGAAGTTGGCGCAGGTACAAAATATAAGTTTGCAATCTGTGGTGCCTTTGGCCAATGGGTTGATCACGCAGATCCCCTTGCGCGTGAAACTGAAATTCCACCACTGACTGCATCTGTCGTAAACGAAAGCAATTACACATGGAGCGACCACGACTGGATGCGCAATCGTTGTGACTTCCAACCATGGAAGTCTCCGGTATCAGTCTATGAAGTGCATCTTGGTTCATGGCGTCTTGGACTTACATATCGCCAGATGGCAGAGCAACTCGTTGAGTATGTCACTGCAAATGGTTTTACCCACGTTGAATTTCTTCCAGTGACTGAACATCCATATGGACCTTCATGGGGATATCAAGTCACGTCATTCTTTGCACCCACTTCTCGCTTTGGTACACCTGATGATTTCCGATTCCTGGTCGACTCTTTGCACCAAGCAGGTATCGGTGTCATTCTCGATTGGGTACCTGCGCACTTTCCTAAAGATGAATGGGCACTTGCTCGCTTTGATGGAACCGCGCTCTACGAACACGAAGATCCACGTCTAGGAGAACATCCTGACTGGGGCACGCTGATCTTTAACTTTGGCCGCAATGAGATTCGCAATTTCCTCGTAGCAAGCGCTCTCTATTGGCTCGATGAGTTCCATATCGATGGTCTGCGGGTAGATGCTGTTGCATCGATGCTCTACCTTGATTACTCACGTAAAGAAGGCGAATGGCTTCCTAACCGCTTCGGTGGACGTGAAAACCTTGAGGCAGTTCAGCTTCTCCAAGAGGCGACATCTACCGCTTATAAGAGCCACCCAGGCATCATGATGATTGCAGAAGAATCTACAGCGTGGCCTGGTGTTACTCGCGATACCTCAAGCAATGGTCTGGGCTTTGGATTTAAGTGGAATATGGGCTGGATGCACGACACTCTCGAATATCTACAACACGAGCCAGTGCACCGCGTCTATCACCACAACGAGATTACTTTCTCGATTCTTTATGCATGGTCCGAAAACTTTATGTTGCCGCTCTCTCATGACGAAGTTGTACATGGCAAGGGATCGCTTGTTAATAAGTTCCCTGGCGATCGTTGGCAGAAACTTGCAACTCTTCGTGCCCTCTATGGATTTATGTGGGCGCACCCAGGTAAGAAACTTCTCTTTATGGGTCAAGAGTTTGCACAGAATGATGAGTGGAACCAAGAAGCTGGCCTTCAGTGGCACCTCACAGAGTTTGATGAACATAGCGGCGTGCAGAAGGCACTCGCTGATATCAACCTCAACTACAAGCGCCATCCTGCTTTGTGGGAGAAAGATGTAAATCCAGAAGGCTTCCAATGGATCGTCGGAGATGACGGCGCAAACAATATTGTTGCCTTCACACGTTGGTCTGATGCTGGATATCCATTGGTCTGCGTCACTAACTTCTCGCCAGTCCCACAAGAGTTCTACTCACTTCGCATGCCAACTGCCGGCGTGTGGCGAGAGACAATCAATACAGATGATCTCAAATATGGTGGAAGCGGAATTACCAATAATTCATTCGCTGTAGATGTTGATACTGACCTCTACACGACGCTTCGCATTCCACCACTTGCAACAGTCTGGTTCGAGCGCGCTTAAATTCTTGGCTTTACTTCTCTTTAATCACTGAGGTAAAGAATGATGCAAGAATCATCAAGACGCCCGGAATCATCATCGCAAAAGCAATGGATCCCGTTGCCCCGATAATGCCTGCCACAAACCACTTGAGGACAGTAGTGATGACGTTATTGGCAACGCCTAATTGACCAATAACTACCGCACTCGGATTAGGCGAGCGTCGATTGGCAGCTGCAGTAAAAGTTGGTCCCAAGATTGATGATCCAACTCCAGCAAGCGAGAAACCCAAGAGAAATAGGCCATAAGAAACCCATTGTGCCTCTTGCGGAAGATGCGTTGCGATAGAAATAGTTGAGACAAAACCAATACCTGCAATAAGTGTCATCACTCGAGCGAGTTTGTAGAGCTCAAACTTTGCAGCGAGCCTGCGGATTGAAAGTCTTCCAGCAATCATGAAAACTGTGAAAATAATGTATGGGAGGGTGCTTAATCCGGCGCTGACATCAAGGCGCTCCTTCGTAAAGATTGTTCCCCAGTCGCCGATAGCAAATTCAAGATAGACAACGCATGCAAATCCAATGCTGACGCGCCAGTCAAAGTGGAAGGTAGTGAAGATGTCCTTTATTGAATAATCTGTTTCTGGATGAAGATTTGCGGGAACCAGTGAAGCTCGCATTAAATGAACAATCACGAGCGAAAGTACGCCAGAGAGAATTGCGATTCCACCGATATGTGCCGCCAGTCCAACATGACCAGCAAGGAAGCCCGAGATGATCGCTGTGATTAATGCACCTGCGCTCCAATAGCCAGCGCTACTCACCACTACATTTTCACCACTTCGCTCTTGAATGTGAAAGCCCTGGGTGTTAATTGCGACGTGAGTCGCCGTAATGCTTAAGCCGATTGCAATATTGAAAATGATAAAGAGCGAAGGCGAATGAACCTGCACGATTGCAACAAAGCTGCTGTAGAGCAGAAAAGTTGCAACGAGCAGAACATTACGTACTCCGAATTTGTGAACAATATGTCCCGCAGTTAAAAGTCCTACAAAGGCACCGATAGAGCCAGTAGTGAGAATCGATCCAAATGCTCCGTTGCTGAGGCCGAGATTATCTTTGACTTCAGGAAAACGCGGCACCCAAGCCATGACGCCAACTCCGAAGACGAAGAAGAGTGCATGAAGGAGCTTCTTTTCACCTTGATGAGTTAGGCCAGCTGTGGTGTTCATTTAGAAGAGCGCATTGGCAAGAGCTGCGCGGGCTTTAATAACTCGAGGGTCTGCTGAATCAACGAGGGCAAAGAGCTCCAATAAGCGATCTTTAACGCTCTTTTGCTCATCTCCTGATAGTACCGAGATAAGTCGCAATAATCTCTTGAAGCCTTGCTCAAGGTCACCCTGCATTACTTCAACATCGGCACACTGCATCTGAATTTGAACATCGTCTGGATGTTCAATGGCGCTTTGCATAATCGCTGCGGCATCAACGCCATCTGTGCGAATAAGAAGTTGGACTTGAGCCAATCCCACTTTGCCGTATTGATCATTGGGCTTACGTGCCAAGAGCGCTTTGTAAGATACTTCCGCTGCTGCAAAATCACCACGGTCGATAGCAGCAAGTGCCTCTTCTTCCTCAGGCTCTGCTTGTTCGGCAGGCGCTTCGCCAATACCTTGTTGAGCCGCAAGAGTGAGAATCTTGTTAATTACTTCGCGAAGTTGTGTCTCATTAAGGGCTTGCTCGACGAACGGGATTGGCTGTTCTGCAATAAAGACGAGCCCATACGGCACGGTGCGGGTCTGAAGCGCCTGAGCAACTTGCGGCTGCTCATCAATATTGACGCGAGCAAGTATCCAGCTACCTTGATCGGCAAGTGCTAATTTTCCAAGCACTTTCAACATTTCGACGGACTCTGCAGAACGTGGTGACCAACAGAGGATGACTACTGGCTTCTGTGCAGACATCGGCAGAAATTCTGCAGTCAGATTTGCCGCGTTGATTTCAAGTCCTGGCATTGGTCCCGAGGTATCTACAGGAGGCTTACCTAAACCGCTGAGATCGTAAGCGCGTCCGAAATTAGGAGGCATGGTCATTTCGCATCTTCTTTCACAACATCGACACCGGAGTCACGACGGAACGGGAGAATTTCATTGACATAGGACTGTGCCGCAAATTCCAGACCCACATCGTGCCCCGCTTTTTCGCTGAGGTACCAACGGTGTTCAAGTGCCTCATGGAAGAACTGAGCAACTTCAATACGCCCCTGAAGATCCTGCGGAATGAGAGCGACCGTTGGATTAAATACCTCCTCCAGCCAGCGACGCGCAGAGTCATGCACGGGTGGCTTTGGAGACTTCTCGCGACCGCGAAAGCGATCAAAGGATGCCAGAAGTCGCTTGGCCTGAAGCTCTTCTGTCTCAAGCCCCATCAATTCGCGCAGGCGGTTCTTGTGATAGCCGGCAGCAACAAGCTTGGGCTGGAAGTACAACTTTCCTGAATCTTCCTTGCCATCTTCAAGCTGCACTGAAACTTCTTCAACAGCAAAGCCAAGGTCATGCAACTGGCGCATCGCACGTTCCACTGCATGACGATCTTTAGGATCAAGCACTTGGCGCTCTTTCAGCGCTGCCCATAGACGGTGATAGCGCTTAATTAATGCATTACTTGCACGAATCGGATCCATGCCCGCGTAGAGAACACCTGAGAGTGCAAGATCTTCAAGTTCGGCCGCTACGTTGAAGTGAGCAATCTCAAGATCATGCTCTCGCTGTCCATCAGAGAGTGAACGTTGGAACTCTCCAGTTTCAGCATCTACGAGGTAGGCAGCAAATCCCTCTGCGTCGCGGCGGAATAAAGTGTTAGAGAGCGAGCAGTCGCCCCACCAGAATCCAAGGAGGTGAAGGCGTACCAGAAGAAGTGCTAACGCATTTGCCATCAGAGTCACATCTTCTGCTGTGACATCTTTTCCGCTCAGTAGAACGCGGTAAGGAAGTGAATACGGCAAGAAGCGTGTGACAAGTGCGCAAGGAAGTTCTTCTCCATCGTTATCTGTTCTGCCTTCAACAACAGCGACTGATTGAACACTAGGCGCATCAAGCTGTTTGAGCTCGCGCAGAATTTTATATTCGCGATTAGCAAACTCTGAGACAGTCTCTTTAACTGCATAGACCTCTGAATCTGGGTCATTAGTCGATCGCACCAATCGCACGATGTGGCGCGAGATACCGCGCTTTTCAGTCAGATGTGGATCTTCAGGCCAGAGCTCGAGGCTCTGATTCCAAGGCAGGCCAGAGACGGCTGCGATTTCTTCGCCGACTCCAGTAATCCGTAAGGCCATGACGACATTCTCTCAGACTTCATTCACACAACCCTTGCCTTTACAATTAACTATGACTATTTCAGAGCGAATCGGCAGCCGAATTCCAAAGAAATCATCGAAAAAGGAGGCACCAGTCACACCTCACTACGGTGACGCTGGCGCACCTATCGATCGAGGTCACCCCTTCTACTTTGGCTTTGTAGCAACGATGGGCGCGCTCTCTGCCTTCGTTCTCTTGCGCGCACTTGCAAGTGCCAGCCAAGTTTTCGTTTTAATTCTCGTCGCTCTATTCCTTGCTACCGGACTCAACCCTGCCGTTGAGGCAATTCGCCGTCGCGGTGCATCGCGCACAACTGCGGTTGCGATTATTTTTATCTCCGTTTTGAGTCTTGTTGGTATTTTCCTTGCACTCGTCGTGCCACCGCTCGTGCGCCAGACAACGCATTTGATTGAGATTGCACCTTCACTTCTGCAGGATTTGAAGAACAATCCAACAATTGCAGATCTCAATAGCCACTATGCATTTATTGATACTTTGCAGAAGAAGCTCACGAGCATTACATCCGATGGAACTCTCATCATTACTGCATTTGGTGGTGTGATCGGCGTTGGAAAGACAGTTCTATCTGGAACATTTACCGGTCTCACTATTTTGGTTCTGACGCTCTACTTCATCACATCACTTCCAGAAGCAACTGCGATTGGGCTCAAGCTTGTACCTGCCAGCCGTCGCCCACGAGTCGCTCTTCTTGTCGATGCAGTCATTGCTCGCGTAGGTGCATTTGTGGGAAGTCAGATTCTGATTTCTTTCTTCGCATCGATCTTCGTGACAATCTTGTCGTTAATCCTTGGCCTACCTTCGCCAATTGCGATTGGAATAATCGTCTTTATCTGTGGGCTGGTGCCGCTGATTGGGCACTTCCTGGGATGTGGAATCGTCACACTTATTGCGGCAACGCAGTCTGTCGCCATAGGAATCATTGCATTCGTCTCATACGTGGTTTATGTACAGATTGAGAACTACGTTGTAACTCCAAAGATTATGAAGCGCACATTGGCACTTCCAGGTGCCGTCACGATTATTGCGGCACTCATTGGCACATCGCTTCTGGGACTTGTGGGAGGTCTATTGGCAGTGCCAGTAGCAGCTTCAGTAATTTTGATTCTTGAAGAAGTTGTCTTCCCTCGCGCAGAGCAGAATTAAATCTCAAGCTCTGTAGGAAGCGGCAGCCTTGAAGGCGCGATAATGCGAGTAATTTCGCTGAGTACTCGGTGAACATAAGGCTCTCCCACCCAGAGATGTTTTGCCCCATCGACGGCAATAAGTTCTAGCTGAGGAATAACAGCAAATCTCTTCCGAGCTTCATCTGGCTTGAGGTAATCATCATATTCAGGAATAAGGGCAGTAATGGGGCGACCATCATGAGCCCAGAATTGAAGATCGCTCTCTTCTACCTTCATCAGCGGTGGACTTAAGAGAATTAATCCTTTGATGCGCGGATCGCGTGCATGACAGAGAGCGAGTTCTGTGCCAAAAGACCAACCTACGATCCAGAGCTCTGCAACTTTAAGAACATCGAAACAGTAATTGATTGCTGCCTGCACATCGTATTTCTCATCTTTGCCGCCATCGTAGGCACCTGTGCTTGTGCCAGCTTCACTCGTGGTTCCACGCGTGTTGAAACGAACAATCGTGACACCTGCCATTGCAGGCAATCGATTGGCAGCCTTCTTGTAAATGTGGCTATCCATCATCCCGCCGCCAGATGGATTGGGGTGGAGACAGAGAAGAGCTGTGGTGGGATTTTCAATGGGTGAACTGACTTCGCCGATCAGGGTCTGGCCATCTTCGGTTGTCAGTGTGAATGGCGTGCGATGAGCTGGCAACACCGTGCTGGGGCGGATTGGTTCCGTCATAGCTGCATTCTAGTGACTACTCTTCGACTATGGCTAAAAAGTTTGATTCGATCAACCCAGTTACAGGCGATATCGCGGGCACATTCCCAATTTATTCTGAGAAAGATGTCTATGCCGCAGTCACTCTTGCGACAGATGCCGCACTTCGTTGGAACGCGTTAGGACATAAGGGCCGTCGCAAAGTACTTCTTGCATATAGCCGGTTGATACTCAGCGAAATCGATTCTCTGGCCGAGAAGGTGACTCTGGAAACTGGTAAGCCACACTCTGATGCAAAGTTAGAGATCACTCTGGCTGCGCACCATGTTGCATGGGCAGCTCGCAATGCAGAATCAGTTCTCCGTACTGCTCATCGCTCCCCTGGTGCTTTGATGGCCAATATGTCGGCAACTGTTGAACGTTCTCCACTCGGAGTCGTTGGTGTCATTGGTCCTTGGAACTATCCAGTCTTTACACCGATGGGATCAATTGCCTACGCACTCGCTGCCGGAAATACAGTTGTTTTCAAGCCAAGTGAGTACACACCCGGCGTTGGAGTTGCGCTAGCTGAACTATTCGAGCATGTTGCAGGAAGCTCGGAATATTTCCAAGTTGTTACTGGCTTTGGCGAGACCGGAGCAGCTCTGTGTACAAGCGGCGTCAAGAAGTTGGCATTTACCGGTTCAACCGCAACAGCAAAGAAGGTCGCAGCCCTTTGTGCGCAATCTCTGACTCCTGTCATTGCAGAGTGCGGTGGTAAAGATCCTGTCATCGTCGCGCGTGATGCAGATATCGCAAAAGCTGTCGATGCTACAGTCTGGTCTGCACTTTCTAATGCCGGTCAGACTTGTATTGGTGCGGAGCGCGTCTATGTCGATGAGAATATTGCAGATATCTTCACTGAAAAGGTGATTGCTCTAGCAAAGACAATCCATGCTGGCGCTCCCGATGTCGCCAACTACGGTCCAGCAACAATGCCGGCCCAGCTCAAAATTATTAAGTCACACATTCGTGATGCAGAAAAGCGTGGCGGAATTCCAGTTGTAGGTGGCACTCAATCAGTCGGCGATCGCTTTGTTCAGCCTGTCATTCTTTTGCAAGTTCCTGAAGATTCAACGGCTGTAACTGAAGAGACTTTTGGACCAACTCTCGTTATCAATCGCGTCCCTGATATGGAGACTGCCATCGAGCTCTCAAATGCATCTCGATATGGACTTGGTGCATCAGTCTGGTCTCGCAGACAGGGTCGTTGGATTGCATCTCAACTTCAATGCGGAATGGTTGCCATTAACTCGGTCATTTCGTTTGCGGCTGTTGCTTCAATTCCATTCGGCGGAACAAAGGATTCTGGTTACGGTCGTATCCACGGTCCTGAAGGTCTTCTGGAATTTACCTATCCACGCTCTGTTGTACGTGCGAGATTCCAATTGCCACTGCCGATTACTAGTTTTAAGCGCACACCAAAGATTGATAATTTAGTCGTGAAACTCTTAACTCTTCTGCGCGGGCGCTTCTCTTAAAGAGTTTTAGTAGCGCGGCGCATTTCGTGTTCGCTCTGTATTAGGGCGACGATTGTTGCGCTTGCTCCAGCATGCATTGTGCCAATGGCGACGGCCATCTTCATCGCCATCGAGCCATGCAACAGTATGGGGAGTTGCCATGGGAATTAATTGATCGCATCCAGGACAGCGGTAAGGCTTATTTGCTGCTGACCCTGTTAATTTTCTGACAATCCAAAGCCCTTGATCGTCCTCTTCAAAGACTTGATTAGAAGGAACGCCGCGGACCTCATCATCGACACCGGTATTGGGGCGTCGATTCTTCGGATAATTTCTGCGCGGGCTCACAGCTGTATTTTCCCTTACATCTCCTACTTTGAGCGAATCGGAGCGGTTAGAGTGTCTCCATGCAGCCAATCATTGAGATTAAAGGCTTACGAAAGAGTTATGGCGCCCTCGCCGTGGTCAAGGATTTATCGCTCGATATCCATGCAGGAGAAATCTTTGCGATTCTCGGACCGAACGGTGCAGGCAAGACCACTACCGTCGAAATCCTTGAGGGCTTTCGCAATGCAGACTCTGGCGAAATTTCTGTCCTGGGAATCAACCCTGCAATTAAAGGCAAGGCTGGCCTTGCTTGGCGCAATCGAATCGGAATTGTTTTGCAGAGTACTCAAGACACTGCAGAGCTCACAGTTCGCGAAGCTCTCACGCACTTTGCTTCTTACTATTCAAATCCTCGAGATGTTAACGATGTCATCGCACTTGTAGGGCTCTCTGAAAAAGCAGATGACCGTGCACGCACTCTCTCTGGTGGACAGCGTCGCAGACTTGATGTGGGGCTTGGAATTATCGGACGTCCCGAACTTCTTTTTCTCGATGAACCCACTACCGGATTTGATCCAGAGGCGCGTCGCGCATTCTGGGTATTGATTAAGCAACTGAAAACAGAAGGAACCACAATCTTGCTGACAACACATTATCTTGATGAGGCAGAGGCTCTCGCAGATCGAGTTGCAGTCATGAACCATGGAGAGATTCTCGAAGTTTCGACTCCTGCACTATTAGGTGGACGCTCTCAAGCTAAGGCAACCGTTTCCTGGAGCGAAGGTGGTGTCGCGAAGAGCGAGAGAACCGATACGCCTACTGATTTTGTAAAAAGTTTAAGCAACCGATTGGGCGGAGAGATTCCAGAGTTGAGCATTCATCGCCCATCACTGGAAGATATCTACCTCTCCATGATTGGAGCCACCCATGAGTAACCAACTTCCAGGCGCAGTAGCAATCGGCATCAAACGAGGTGGATTAGAGCTCAAGCAATTCTTCCGCCAGAGAGAGTCAGTCGTCTTTACTCTTCTCTTTCCACTGATTCTTCTCGCGATCTTTGGCTCTGTATTTAGCAATACAATCGCACCCAACGTCACATTCTCTCAATACTTTGTCGCTGGAATGATCGCATCAGCCTTGGTAAATACTGGTTTTCAGCAGATTGCAATCTTTATTCCAATCGAACGTGATTTAGGAGCGCTGAAGAGGCTACGTGGAACTCCGATGCCTGCCACGAGTTACTTCATTGGAAAAGCAATCCTTGTGACAGTTAGCATGTTGCTTCAAGTGGTACTACTTCTCGCTGCAGGTGTTGCATTCTTTGGCGTTAATCTTCCAACCCAATCTCAGAAGTGGTTGCTCTTTATCGCTCTCCTTGTAATGGGTTCATTAGTCTCAACGATTCTCGGTGTTGCATTCTCAAGCGTTCCCAAGAATGCACGAGGCGCATCTGCAATTGTTTCTCCCGTTGTCATCGTTCTGCAGTTCTTCTCCGGCGTCTTCTTTATCTTCACCGACCTACCGAAGTGGATGCAACAGGTAGCTGCAATTTTCCCTTTGAAGTGGCTCACCCAGGGAATGCGCTCTGTCTTCCTTCCAGAGAACTTTGCTACGCGTGAAATTGTCGGCAATTGGGAGACTGGGCGAACCTTTGCCATTATTGGCATATGGCTTATCGTGGGAACCATCCTTGCAATCCGCACCTTCAAGTGGGATCGCGAGTAGTCGCCTCTCTGCTTGCAATCTCTCTAGCTTTCATTGCACCGGCTTCCCATGCAGCAACGAAGAAACCAACCCCTAAGCCGACAGTCAAAACTTCAGTAAAGGCCACTGCAAAGGCAACGCCGAAAGCGACAGCTAAAGCTTCTGCAAAGCCAAGTGCAAAGAGCACAGCTAAGGCGACCGCTAAGAGCACCTCAACTGCGACAGCAAAGGCCACAACGAAGGCAACAAAGAAACCGGTTGTAAAGAAAAAGAAGAAGCGCGCAAAGGTTCGCGTGACTCCTTCTCCCAAAGCGGCATGGCCACCTAAAGGTTTCAGCGTTGAGGGCGAGGTCTACGCCAAAGTCCCAACTGCAAAAGAGCTCGTAGGGCTTATCTCAGCCAACTCTTATTTAGAGAAGCAGATTAAGCAGTGCACCACATACATTTGTGGGGCAGTTCAAGTCGCATCTGAGACTGGCTGCCTCTGGTGGGAAGCAATTGCCACAGTGACGGATGCTCAGGGAAATAAACTTGGCGAACTCAACTCTTCATTTAGTTCAAGTGCCGAGCGCGAATTAAAAACGCTCCTACTGATCTCTTCTGAGACAGTGGAAAAGGGTGGAGCGGCAAAGATTTCTTCAGTTATTTGTCATCACGAAGATCGTGACAAATCCTTACCGGGAACTAGCTACAAAAAGAATTAGTGGCTATCGATTGGCTCCTGGAACCCAAAGCTGATCGCCGATTTCTTTATTGGCAACTCGTGCAAGTACAAAGAGAAGATCCGATAAACGGTTGAGGTATTTAGCTGTCAAAGGATTGACTCCCCCACCAAATGAATGAATAGCGGTCCATGTGCGACGTTCTGCACGTCGAACAACTGTGCGCGCCACGTGAAGGTGCGCTGCAGCTGGTGTTCCGGAAGGTAATACAAATGAACGCAGTGGTTCGAGATCTGCGTTGTACTTATCGATCTGTTCTTCAAGATAGGTAATCTGGCTTTCGAGAACACGAAGAGGCTCGAACGCTGGTGCGTCGATGACAGGTGTGCAGAGATCTGCGCCAACATCAAACATATCGTTTTGGATGCGCACTAGAAGAGTGCGGACATCATCTGCTAATTCATCGGTAGAGAGCACGACACCGATTTCGCAGTTCGCTTCGTCTACAGTCGCATATGCCTCAAGGCGCGGATCGTTCTTTGATGTACGGCTCATATCACCGAGCGCAGTAGTTCCGTCATCACCTGTTTTTGTATAAATGCGAGTTAGATTAACCATGCGCCTAGCCTAATAGGCTTCAAAGATTCCGCTACCCGTGAAGTAGAATTTCGCCATGACCCACGGCCACTCTCACGATCGCTTCCGTATCGTGGGCGGTGCCAGTCTCAAGGGCGAAGTGACCGTCACAGGCGCTAAGAACTCGGTTTTAAAGCTTATGGCGGCCTCTCTCCTGGCCGTTGGCAAGACCACTATCTCCAATGTCCCAGATATCGCCGATGTCGACATCATGGCAGACCTACTGACTCGACTCGGTTGTACCGTTGTTCTCAACAACAAGACAGGCGGCGATGCAACCGTCACAATCGATGTTCCAGCAGAGCCGCTGCATCGCGCAGATTACGAGCTCGTCCGCAAGATGCGCGCATCGATCAATGTTTTAGGTCCACTTGTTGCTCGTATCGGAATCGCAGAAGTTGCCCTTCCTGGTGGAGATGCAATCGGATCACGTGGTCTCGACTTTCATATCAAAGGTCTTGAGTCACTCGGTGCGAAAGCCCATATCGAACATGGCTATGTCATTGCAGAAGCACCCAATGGACTTACTGGTGCCGATGTAGTTCTCGATTTCCCATCTGTCGGCGCAACAGAGAACATCATGACTGCAGCTGTTCTCGCTAAGGGCGTTACAACAATTGATAATGCAGCTCGCGAACCAGATATCGTCGATCTCTGTGAATTCTTGGTCTCTATGGGTGCCAAGATTGAAGGTATCGGTTCACCGCTGATCACAATCACCGGCGTTGAAAAGCTCAATCCAACTTCACATCGCACAATTACAGATCGCATCATCGCCGGAACATGGGCATTTGCTGCTGCAATGACTCAAGGAGATATCAGGATTCACGGCGCAGTCGCCGAACATATGGAAGTCATGCTCGACAAGTTAACTTCTGCAGGCGCTGTGATTACCTCAACTTCAGATGGTGTTCGAGTTCAGATGTCACATCGTCCACGCGCTATCGATGTAGCAACACTTCCTTACCCGGGTTTTGCTACCGACTTGCTTCCATTCGTCATCGCAATGAATGCAATCGCTGAGGGCCATGCCATTGTTACAGAGAATGTCTTTGAATCTCGCTTCATGTTCGTCAACGAACTCGCTCGCCTAGGCGCACAGATCACTGTCGATGGCCACCATGCCTCTATCGACGGTATTCCACAGCTATCTGGAGCACCAGTTGAAGCTTCCGACATCCGCGCAGGAGCCGGCCTTGTACTTGCTGCACTTGTCGCAGATGGAGAAACCACGGTCGACGGAGCTTTCCATGTCGACCGTGGCTACCCAAACTTCGCCGAAGATCTATGCAATCTCGGCGCTAATGTCGCCCGTGAATGAATTTAGGCTTTGAAACCGTTGAAAAACGGTGAAAAGAAATCACCGTTCCACCAGCCCCTATGAAGCGCAATATTAAATGTCACGTTTAAAATCGAAATCAATCCCAGGCCTATTAAGCCAAGGTTGGCTCTCTTTCTTGCCTTCTGTGGGTCTAAGTTTGGACGATTTCTTATGATTGAATCAATATTGATACGCTGATAAAGCAAAATGAAAAACAGAACTACTGTAAGCATGTCGCCCCCTAAGCGTGATTAAGAACAATTCCTATTCCGATAGCGTACGTGGAAACAACTAAAAAAGTTGGAGTACTCGCAGGTGCAGAAGCTACAAAGAGGATAATTCCGATGGCCTCTCCGACAAATCCGCACCAAGAGCAGCTTGCGTAGTAAGAAGTTTGTGTAATTTTGCTGGGTAAATTCGAATTAACAACCGCACGAAATACATAGCCCACTGGGTAATACGAATTAGATGACTTAGTGACAGTGCAGCCCGAAAGATCCAAGAAGCGACATTCGGCTCCGGAAAATTTCAAAGTTGAGTGTGTAGCTTGAATGATTTTGAGCTGTGCGGGAGTTACAGAAGTTCCCTTGGGAGCAGTCTTGGTTATATAAGTTTCTGTTGGTTGGACTAATTTCTCAGAGGCCGCAGAACTCGGCGAAATTGACATGGCTGTTAGCGCGATTATTAACGTCGTAAATTTTGCAGTATTTTTGAATTGCATTCGATTCTCCTTCTAGTATTGAAGTTTCGAATTCTTGATGATTACTTAACACCTCCCAATCATGTTAACCCCGTTATTGAAATACTAAAAGTAGTGACTGCGCATTTTCAAGCCTATGAGATTTAACTTAAAGTATCGTCTTCTTCATGGCGACGCGCAACGTTTGGTAACCAAGTGATTCATAGAGATTTCTTGCGACACTATTATTTCCAAATACACTTAACGAAATAGAATCTCCGCCGGCATCTCGAACGATTTTTTCAGCAGCCTGCATGATTGCTCGCCCAAATCCTTGGCCGCGATATTCAGAAAAGGTCTCAATATCGAAAATCGACCATTCACGATTTCCATCACGTACTTTAGTGGCCAGCCACAGATTACCCACCAATCGATTTTCGGAGTAGGCATAAAAAATGAAGTGACCGGACTCTAACTTTCCATCCGGGAAGATACTCTTCTTTGAAATTTCGACACTCTCATCGGCGTATTCAGAAGAAAATCCCGCACCGATAAACTCAGAACGATATTTCTCCCAAAGCTCTTCAAAATATGGAGACAGTTGATTTTGAACTAGTTCGCGAAGTTCTACTGTTTTCATAGGAATAGCCTCCCATGAAATAAAAAACCCCGACAGAGATTCTGCCGGGGTTTTTCGATTGAACTATTTAAGCAACTGACTCCGTCAAGATTGATACGCGATCATTGTTGACTGAGAGGAATCCGCCTTTAACGGTGAACTCCTTAGTTGTTCCGTCAGCGACCTTGATGCTGACAAGGCCGTCAACTAGTACGCCAAAGAGTGGTGTGTGGCCAGGAAGTACACCGAGGTCTCCCCCTGTTGTACGAGCGAGGACGAAGTTCGCCTCACCTGTCCATACCTGCTCTGTTGGCGATACCAACGCGACGTTGAGAGCCATAGCTATTACTTAGCCAACTCTGCTGCGTTGCGCTCTACATCATCAAGACCACCGCACATGAAGAATGCCTGCTCTGGAATGTGATCGTACTTTCCATCTGCAAGTGCTTCGAATGCATCGATTGTCTCGTTGATTGGAACGTATGAACCGTCGATACCTGTAAAGACCTTCGCCACGAATGTGTTCTGTGACAAGAAGCGCTGGATACGACGTGCACGTCCTACGAGAATGCGGTCATCTTCTGAAAGCTCATCGATACCCAAGATAGCGATGATGTCCTGAAGATCCTTATAACGCTGCAAGATCTGCTTAATACGGTTTGCAACCTTGAAGTGGCGCTCACCGATGTAGCGTGGATCGAGGATACGAGATGTTGAGTCAAGTGGATCCACAGCTGGGTAGATACCGAGCTCTGAGATCGGACGTGAAAGAACAGTTGTCGCATCCAAGTGGGCGAATGTTGTGTGAGGAGCTGGGTCAGTGATGTCATCCGCAGGAACGTAAATTGCCTGCATAGATGTAATCGAGTGACCACGTGTTGAAGTAATACGCTCCTGAAGCTGACCCATTTCATCTGCAAGTGTTGGCTGGTAACCCACAGCAGATGGCATACGTCCGAGAAGTGTTGATACCTCTGAACCTGCCTGAGTAAAGCGGAAGATGTTATCGATGAAGAGGAGAACGTCCTGCTTCTGAACATCGCGGAAGTACTCAGCCATAGTAAGAGCTGAAAGTGCAACGCGAAGACGTGTTCCAGGTGGTTCGTCCATCTGACCGAAGACCAAGGCTGTCTTATTGATAACGCCAGTCTCTGTCATTTCGAGGAACAAGTCGTTACCTTCACGAGTACGCTCACCAACACCGGCGAATACAGATACACCACCGAAGTTTTCAGCTACGCGATAAATCATCTCCTGGATAAGAACAGTCTTACCAACACCTGCACCACCGAATAGGCCGATCTTTCCACCCTTAACGTAAGGTGTAAGAAGGTCAATAACCTTGATACCTGTCTCGAACATCTCTGTCTTTGACTCGAGCTGATCGAATGCTGGTGCATTGCGGTGGATTGGCCAACGCTCCTTGATGTCCAATGATGATGTTGGAACATCGAGAGACTCTCCGAGAGTGTTGAAGACGTGTCCCTTTGTTACATCACCGACTGGTACAGAGATTGGTGCGCCTGTATCGCTTACCTCAGCGCCACGGACCATTCCGTCTGTTGGCTGCATTGAGATTGCGCGGACAAGGTTGTCTCCAATGTGTTGAGCAACTTCAAGAGTCAAGGTACGTGTAGTACCGCTCATTGTTGTCTCGACATGGAGCGCGTTAAAGATTGATGGCATTGAGTCCGCTGGGAACTCGATGTCTACAACCGGTCCGATAACTCGGGCTACGCGGCCTTTACTGGTCATTATTCACTCCCTGCACTAGCTGAGGCCAACGCATCTGCGCCGCCCACAATTTCACTGATCTCTTGGGTGATTTCAGCCTGACGAGCTGCGTTAGCAAGACGTGTAAGCGACTTGATCAACTCTTCGGCGTTATCTGTTGCTGACTTCATTGCGCGGCGGCGTGCAGCATGCTCGGAAGCAGCTGATTGCAACATCGCATTGAAGATTCGAGCTTCAATGTAGCGAGGAAGAAGAGCATCAAGAACTTCTCCCGCTGTTGGTTCGAATTCATACTCTGGAAGAATTCCAGAAACTGGTGCTTGATCAGATTCAACAACTTCAAGCGGAATCATGCGCTTGGCAGTTGCTTCCTGAGTCAACATTGAGCGGAACTTTGTGAAGATGATATGAATCTCGTCGACTCCACCTTCTCCATCTGAACCATCAATGAATGCGTTAAGAAGAGTCTCTGAAACTTCCTTTGCATTCTCATACGTTGGGTTATCTGAGAATCCTGTCCAAGAAGCTGCAATCGCACGCTCGCGGAACTTGTAATAGTTAACTGCCTTACGGCCCACAAGATAGCTGGCAACTGAGAGTCCGCGCTCACGAAGAAGTGCAGCAAGCTGCTCGCCTTCCTTGATCGCATTCGTTGAGTAAGCACCGGCCATACCGCGGTCTGCAGTGATGATGAGCACCGCTGCACGACGTGGGTTAGAGCGAGGTGTAGTCAACGGATGGACCACTGATGAATATGAGGCAACGGCCGAGACCGCACGAGTTAACTCATTTGCATATGGGGTCGATGCAGATACGCGTTGCTGCGCCTTGACGATACGAGAAGCGGAGATGAGCTCCATTGCCTTCGTAATCTTCTTAGTCGCTTTAACGGAACGCATCCGTCGGCGATATATGCGGAGTTGAGCACCCATGGGTTACTTCTTCACCGCCACGATCTGCTCTTGGAGTTCACCCTCGAGTGGATCTTCATCTGACTCAACTACAGCTGCTGCTACAGATGACTTAAACATCTTCTTGAACTCATCGATTGCAGCCTGGAGCTTTGCAACTGTCTCGTCTTCGAGAAGCTTTGTCTCAGAGATAGTTGTCATGATCTCCTTGCGCTCACGTGCGAGGAAGTCGATGAATTCAGCCTCAAAGCGACGGATATCTGCAACTGGAACAGAGTCAAGGTTGCCTGTTGTTCCTGCCCAGATCGAAGCAATCTGCTTCTCAAGTGCGAATGGTGAGTACTGACCCTGCTTAAGGAGTTCAACCATGCGAGCACCGCGCTCAAGCTGAGCCTTTGATGCTGCATCGAGATCTGAACCGAAAGCTGCGAATGCTTCGAGCTCTCGGAACTGTGCGAGGTCAAGACGAAGACGTCCAGCGATCTTCTTCATCGCCTTCGTCTGTGCAGAACCACCCACACGTGAAACTGAGATACCTACGTTAATCGCTGGGCGAACGCCTGCGTTAAAGAGGTCAGTCTCAAGGAAGCACTGTCCGTCAGTAATAGAAATTACGTTTGTAGGAATAAACGCTGAAACGTCATTTCCCTTTGTTTCGATGATTGGAAGGCCAGTCATCGAACCGCCACCGAGCTCATCGGAAAGCTTTGCGCAACGCTCGAGAAGACGTGAGTGTAAGTAGAAGACGTCTCCTGGGTATGCCTCACGTCCTGGTGGACGGCGAAGAAGAAGTGAGACTGAACGGTATGCCTCAGCCTGCTTCGAGAGATCATCAAAGACAATGAGAACGTGCTCGCCGTTGTACATCCAGTGCTGACCAATTGCAGAACCTGTATATGGAGCGAGGTACTTAAAGCCAGCTGGGTCTGATGCTGGAGATGCAACGATTGTTGTGTACTCCATTGCGCCAGCTTCTTCGAGTGCGCTCTTTACAGATGCAATCGTTGAACCCTTCTGACCGATAGCGACGTAGATGCACTTAACCTGCTTCTTCTTATCGCCTGAGAGCCAGTTTTCACGCTGGTTAATAATTGTGTCGATTGCAACCGCTGTCTTACCAGTCTGGCGGTCACCAATGATCAACTGGCGCTGACCGCGACCAATCGCTGTCATTGCATCGATCGCCTTGATACCAGTTGCAAGTGGCTCCTTAACAGGTTGACGCTGAACAACTGTTGGTGCCTGAAGTTCGAGTGCACGACGTGCATCAGGAGTGATGTCGCCCTTGCCATCGATTGGTCGACCTAGTGGGTCAACAACGCGACCGAGGAAGCCATCTCCGACAGGAACAGAGAGAACTTCACCTGTACGACGTACTGATGTTCCTTCTTCGATGCCTGCGTAATCACCGAGGATTACAACACCGATTTCACGAACGTCGAGGTTAAGAGCGAGACCAAGTGTGCCGTTCTCGAATTGAAGAAGTTCGTTTGCCATTGTTGAAGGAAGTCCTTCAACGCGAGCGATTCCATCGCCTGCCTGGCTAACAGTTCCGACCTCGTCACGAGCCGCGGTGCCTGGATCATATGACTTAACGAAGTTCGCTAAGGCATCCCGAATTTCATTCGGTTGGATCTTGAGCTCTGCCATGAGTTTCCCCTTTTTTCCTGTCTTAGTTTTGACCTGCAAGTGCGCGTCCTGCACCTGCGAGTCGGTTTGAAATACTGCCATCTACAAGTTCATCTGCGAACTTCACTGAGACGCCACCAAGGATTGAAGAATCAACCTGGATATTGACGGAGATTGGCTGGCCAACCTGCTTCTCAATAGCTGCTGCAAGACGTGACTTCTGTGCATCTGTAATTTCTGTTGCTACACGAACAAGTGCGATCAATCGATTGCGTCGATTAGCAAGACCGAAGAGGTAGTCAGCAAAAGCTGCTTCGATGCTGCGACCACGAAGGCTTGTCACAAGTGCAACGGCCAACTTCACAGTAGATGCAGATGCGCTCTTTGAGAGAACATCGGCGATCAATGCGCCCTTGGCGTCTACTGAACCGTTTCCGACGAGTGCCTTACGTAGTTCGAAATTATCTGCAATCAGGCGTGACACCTCGAAGAATTCTGATTCGAGGCGATCGAGCGCTCCATCAATATTTGCTGCTGACGCTTCAGCCTCAATTGCAAGCTGCTCGATGACGATTACTAGGTCACCGGCAGCAGACCAGCGAAGGCCTGCAACTGCTGCAAGAAGATCTGCTGCACTGCTTGAAATCTTTGAACCAAAGAGATCCTTCACCAAAGCGCCCTTGGAAGAGTCATCGCGAGATGCATCTGTGAAAGCGCGGCGAAGAGATGTATTAGTTGCAAAGACCTCTGCTGCAAAGAACAAGTGTGCAGACAACTCGGAAGCAGAAGCTGATGATGCGCCCTTTACGGCAGCATCAAGCTGTGCACGTGCGGCCACGAGTGACTGACGGCTACTTCCTCCAAGATGAATTCTCACGTTTGTCCCTTACTTTCGCTTTTTGCCAACCTCTTAGCGACGGTTGTCGCTAGAAGTCTCTAGATCTTCAATGAAACGTTCAACGATACGTGACTGACGAGCCTGGTCATCGAGAGCTTCTCCCACAATCTTTGATGCGAGATCAACAGCTAATGCACCAACTTCATTGCGAAGTGAAGTGATTGCCTGCTGGCGCTCTGCCTCGATAGAAGCATGTGCTGCTGCAGTGATGCGAGCTGCTTCTTCCTGAGCCTTCGCGCGAAGTTCTTCCATGATTGCTGCGCCTTGTACTCGTGCTTCTTCGCGAAGACGTGAGGACTCATCACGAGCTGATGAAAGTTGTTCGTTGTAAGAGGCGAGAGCGCGTGCAGCTTCAAGCTGTGCCTTCTCTGCCTTTTCCATGCCGCCTTGAATTGCTGCTGTGCGCTCTGCATATGCCTTTTCAAACATAGGAACGACTTTGCTCTTCAAGACGAGGA
Source organism: uncultured Candidatus Planktophila sp. (assembly GCA_937975715.1). GTDB lineage: Bacteria > Actinomycetota > Actinomycetes > Nanopelagicales > Nanopelagicaceae > Planktophila. The sequence goes on along the minus strand of CALJUA010000154.1, from coordinate 1,917 downwards.
AGAGAAGGATGAAGGCGATTGTGCCGACAACGATCTCAACTGGATGAGGGATCAATGGGTTGATGCGTTCTTCAACCACTGCGACCTCTTCCGCAAAGTTAAATAGATGCATTTTTTCTCCTTAGGGAGTTACCGAAATTGATAAACCGATTAGAGAACGAATGCGAGAACGAGACCGAAGAGTGCAAGTGCTTCTGCCATAGCGAATCCGAGGAACGCGATTGGCTGGAGGACGCTGCGTGACTCTGGCTGGCGAGCTACACCGCTGATGTAAGCAGCGAAGATCAAGCCTGTTGCGATTGCAGGTCCGATTGCAGCAATGCCGTAACCGATGACGTTAAGTGAGCCTGTCATGTTTCTACCTTTCTTACTGAAGAAGCGAAGTTACTTCCCCAATTCTTATTGTTTGGTGTTTGTTTAGTGTTCGTCAGCCAATGAGCCAGCGATATAGAGAGCGGTCAAAAGTGTGAAGATGTAGGCCTGAAGGCACTGCACCATGAATTCGAAGAATGTCAGCGCGATTCCCATTGTGAATGCGAATGGTGAAACAAGCTTCAAACCAATAACGCCCTGCATCAAGTGCTCGCCACCCAAGATAAAGACGAGAAGCAGCAAGTGGCCAGCAAACATATTTGCAAAGAGACGAAGGCCCAAAGTAAATGGGCGCACGATAAAGAATGTTGCGATTTCAATTGGTGTGAGGAGAACGTAGATCGCCTTTGGTACACCTGGCATAAATGCAATGCCCTTGAGGTAGTGACCAAGACCCTGCTTCTTAATTCCAACGAAGTGATAAACCAAGTAAGTCAGAATTGCGAGCGCGTAAGGAAATCCAACATGAGACATTGCTGAGAATTGCAGCAGTGGCACGATGGAGAAGACGTTATTGACTAAAACAAATGTGAAGAGTGTGAAGAGATATGGCACAAATCGCATGAACTCTGGACCGAGAATGTCTTTTGCAAGACCGTTACGGACAAAGTCATAGATGAGTTCGCCTGAGAATTGAAGCTTTCCAGGTACAACGAGCGCCTTACGTGATGCTGCAACGAAGAAGATTGAGATCAGCACTACTGAAAGTGCGACGAGCAATACAGGTTTTGTTAACCACTCAATATTGTGGAAAATCGGAGGAAGCTCGAAGTCGGAAACGCCAGGAGGGGTAAATCCCTCTTCACCGCTGAGCTTTAGATGCATTGCCATCCCTCAGATTTAGTAGGTCGAAAATTGCTTTCAGACGTGGCAAAGATTAGGGGCTTTGCCTATTCCCGGCCAAATCGAAGCCATATGAGGTACAGCGCACCACCCATGCCCAAAAGGAAGCCCACCAGCGTCAGATAAGAGGTATTGAAGTACTTATCGGCGAGGTAGCCAGCGCCACCCCAGAAGAGAAGGCCCGAGAGCATGTAGCCGACGATGGTCCAGAGAGCATCTGCCTCGCGATTTACTGCCATGGGTCCTCCTAGGTATGTGGTGCTGAAAATGTGGTGCTGTCCGCTTAAGGGCGGTCGGGCAATTGTAGGTGAAGTTTGAGGGCCAGATAAGCCCTGATCTCTCCCCCGAGCCAGGCGAAGGTCGCAGCCACGGCGCTCAAGGCGAAGGCCTTGCGGTCGCAGGTATCGACTGAGACGAAGGTGGTCACGAGCCAGAGAAAGACTCCGAGGAGCAGGACCTTGGCCATATACGAGAACATGGCAAGAGACATCGTCATCACGGGATCAAGGTCGCGAGAAAGACGTGCGACTCCAATGTTGGCAGCAAAGAAGATGACGACAACGAACTGGGCAAGAAGCGCACCAACAAGACCTGCGCTGCCCTTAAGCCATGTTGAAAGTCCGATGGAAATGACACCAATGACAATTGTTGGAATTACCGCACCGCGCAGAAGCGCTCGCTCTGTACTCATGCGCTTAAGAC
>CALJUA010000153.1 GCA_937975715.1 uncultured Candidatus Planktophila sp. | reverse complement strand
AGCCCCATGGATCGTCGCAGTTTACAAGTGGGCTCTTGCGAGTAATCCAGATGTTGATAAAGAACGGGATCATAGAGAGAGCAAGGAGCGCTGAACCGACAGTTGAAATCATGTTCATGCCAGTGAAGCCATCTGACGCTAAGTAATCAGCGTAGCGACGTGGGAAGCCCTTAATTCCGAGCCAGTGCTGGATCAAGAATGTCGTGTGGAAACCAAAGAAGAGCGTCCAGAAGTGAATCTTTCCAAGTCGCTCATTAAGCATGCGACCTGTGAACTTTGGCCACCAGAAATAGAATCCGGCGAACATTGCAAAGACCACTGTTCCGAAGAGAACATAGTGGAAGTGAGCAACGACGAAGTAGCTGGCAGAGACAGCGAAATCTAGTGGTGGTGAGGCAAGGATGATTCCAGTAAGTCCACCGAAGAGGAATGTTACGAGGAAGCCCATCACCCAGAGCATTGGTGTTTCAAATGAAACATTGCCGCGCCACATGGTTCCGATCCAGTTAAAGAACTTCACGCCGGTAGGAACACCGATAAGGAAGGTCATAAAGGAGAAGAACGGCAAGAGAACTTGTCCGGTGGCAAACATATGGTGTGCCCACACTGCGACCGAGAGCGCAGCGATTGCGATAGTTGCAGCGATCAAACCTTTATAACCAAAGATTGGTTTACGGCTGAATACCGGAATGATTTCTGAGACGACACCAAAGAATGGCAAGGCAAGAATGTAAACCTCAGGATGGCCGAAGAACCAGAACAAGTGCTGCCACAGCATCGCTCCACCGTTGGCAGGATCGAAGATGTGCGTTCCAAATAAGCGATCTGACTCAAGTGCTAGAAGCGCTGCAGCAAGTGGTGGGAACGCTAGGAGAATCAGAATCGAAGTAAGGAGTGTGTTCCAGCTAAAGATAGACATACGGAACATCGTCATACCAGGAGCGCGCATCGTGAAGATGGTCGTGATGAAGTTAACGCCACCGAGAATTGTTCCAAGGCCTGAGATCGCAAGACCAATAATCCACAAATCTCCACCGATACCTGGTGAGTACGTTGAGTTTGCTAATGGTGCATATGCAGTCCAACCGAAAGAAGCTGCTCCTCCTGGAGTAAGAAATCCTCCTACTGCCATTATTGAGCCGAAGAAGTAGAGCCAGTAGGAAAGCATGTTCAAGCGAGGGAAGGCAACGTCTGCTGCACCAATCTGCAACGGCATGATGACGTTGGCAAAGCCCACGAAGAGCGATGTTGAGAACATCAGCAACATGATGGTGCCGTGCATTGTAAAGATCTGGTTGTACTGCTCGTTGCTCATGAACTGCATTCCTGGGCGGGTGAGCTCTGCTCGCAAGAAGAGAGCGAGTAATCCACCGACTAGGAACCAGGTGAAAGAAGTTGCAAGATAGAGGTAGCCGATGCGCTTATGGTCGGTGGAAGTAACTGTCTTTACGAACTGACTTCCCCATGAATCACGGCGCTCTACGCCTTGGCGAGGAGCTGCGATAGTCGGACGCTCTGCAAATGTAGTCATTATGCGCTCACCTTCAATGAGTTGAGGTACTTCTGATATTGCTCAGGAGTAACAACCTTGACCTTGAAAATCATCTGTGTGTGATTACGTCCGCAGAGGATGTTGCATCGCCCTGGGAATGTTCCCAACTTATTTGCTGTGAACTGAATATGGTTGGTGCGATCTGGCAGGTTCTGCATTTGAATCATGAAGGCAGGAATCCAGAATCCATGCACAACATCATTCGATGTAATCGTGAATCGAACGCTTTCGCCTTGTGGCATATAAAGAGTGGGAGGATTTTCAGGAGTTCCGGTAACAACTGCATTCTTACCCGCTTCAGGGTAACCAAACTGCCATGACCACTGAATACCTTCTACAGTGATCTCGTGCTGAGCAGGTGTCTTGAGATCAACAATCTTCGTTTCTTTTACTGCGGTGAAATAGAAGAGAACCGCGACGATGATGAATGGAACAATGGTGTACACGATCTCAATTGGAATGTTGTACTGAGTTTGCTTCGGGAACTCACCCTTCTTCTCATCATTCTTGCGATGGAAGATTGCCGGCCAAAGAATAAGAATGAGCGTGATAACACCAACAACACCAGCTGCGATCCATGCTCCCTGCCATAGCGAGAGAGAAATATCGTTAACGCTAGATACGTTCTTGGGATATCCCATTCCAGAAATATCATCGGACTTGAGTGAACATCCACTGAGGAGCGCCAGGGTCGAAGTGACTCCAAGCAACCCGAGCAGGGTGCGCTTTTTAGGTGCAGACATAGGCCTAAGGATAGTGGCGTATGCGCGTAGTAGTTGCAGGAACAGGTATCGTTCTTTAGGTGGCTCACCTCACAGGAAATTTCACTTCGGAAGCCCCGCTCTCCCCTGCCGTCCGCGAGGCCATTTCTGCCGCTTTAGAACAAGGATGGGCAGATCCCAAGAAGGCATCACAGGCAGCCGGCAAGGCTGCGATTCTGACCCAGAGTGCCAAGGGCGAGATTGCTGAAGTTTTAGGCACCTCTCCCGAGAAATTAGAGATTGTTGGCGAACCTGCACTGCTTCATTTTCTGGCCTTACAAGGCTTCACCCGTGGCGAACTTCCGCTCTATATATCGACCGCCGATGTCGGCAAGATTCGCGCTATCGCTCGTCAGGATTATGACGAGAGTCGGGTCATTGGAATCGATGAGAACGGCCTGCTGCTGGCATCAGCTTTCAAATTTCCAAAGCGCTCTGTCATTTCTCTTCAAGCAAGCAACGGTGAAACGGGTGCCGCCCAAGACCTCGATCACTGGCGCGACCACACTGCACATGTAGTCCTTGATGCAACTCGCGCAATTCCAACCGAGAGGCTCACATCAGGGTTTGCAGCTACGACTCTTGATGCTCTCTCATGGAATGGACCAGCAGGTATTGGCTTCCTCCACATCGAAGACTCGAAGAATTTCTCATATCCACTTCCCCACATCGCGCCGATTCGAGTCCCGGGAACATATTCACTTCCGCTTCTGATTGGTGCGGCGGTAGCTATCAAGGAATTCGTTTCCAACACACAATCCTTACTAAGTCTGCGTGCTTACTTCATCGATCTTCTGAACGAAATCCCTGGTGTAACTGTCCTAGCAAAACGAAGTGGCATTCATTCTCGCCATATTTCGATTATTGTCGATTACATCTCATCGGAAGAAGTTCTTCGAACTCTCTTACAGCGTTCAATTTCTATCGATGCAGGTTCTGCATGTTCGCCGGAAGACTTGGCCCCAAGCCATGTGATTGCAGCAATGGGCTATCCGACTACCGGGCATTTACGAATGA
>CALJUA010000152.1 GCA_937975715.1 uncultured Candidatus Planktophila sp. | reverse complement strand
AGCCCCATGGATCGTCGCAGTTTACAAGTGGGCTCTTGCGAGTAATCCAGATGTTAATAAAGAACGGGATCATAGAGAGAGCAAGGAGCGCTGAACCGACTGTTGAAATCATATTCATGCCGGTGAAGCCGTCGGTCGCCAAGTAATCAGCGTAGCGGCGAGGGAAGCCCTTGATGCCCAACCAGTGTTGAATCAAGAATGTTGTGTGGAAACCAAAGAAGAGAGTCCAGAAGTGGATCTTTCCAAGGCGTTCGTTGAGCATACGACCAGTGAACTTAGGCCACCAGAAGTAGAAGCCTGCGAACATCGCAAAGACCACTGTTCCGAAGAGAACGTAATGGAAGTGGGCAACGACGAAGTAGCTAGCAGAGACTGCAAAGTCCAGTGGAGGCGATGCAAGGATGATTCCGGTAATTCCACCGAAGAGGAATGTTACGAGGAAGCCCATAACCCAGAGCATCGGTGTCTCGAACGAGACATTGCCTCGCCACATAGTTCCGATCCAGTTAAAGAACTTTACACCGGTAGGAACACCGATAAGGAAGGTCATAAAGGAGAAGAACGGTAAGAGGACTTGTCCGGTCGCGAACATGTGGTGTGCCCAAACAGCAACAGAGAGAGCAGCAATTGCAATAGTTGCAGCGATCAGACCCTTGTAACCGAAGATTGGCTTGCGGCTAAAGACCGGCAAGATCTCGGTTGCGATTCCGAAGAATGGCAGAGCAAGAATATAAACCTCGGGGTGGCCAAAGAACCAGAAGAGGTGTTGCCAGAGCATCGCTCCACCATTTGCCGGATCGAAGATATGGGTACCGAATAGACGATCTGATTCAAGGGCAAGTAGAGCTGCTGCCAAAGGTGGGAATGCAAGAAGAATCAAGATCGATGTTAGAAGTGTGTTCCAGCTAAAGATCGACATACGGAACATCGTCATACCTGGTGCACGCATTGTGAAGATCGTTGTAATGAAGTTAACGCCACCAAGAATTGTGCCAAGACCTGAAACTGTCAGACCGATAACCCAGAGATCTCCACCAATACCTGGTGAGTAAGTTGAGTTAGCAAGTGGAGCGTATGCAGTCCAACCAAAAGAAGCCGCTCCACCTGGTGTCAAGAAACCACCGACAGCCATCAATGATCCGAAGAAGTAGAGCCAGTACGAAAGCATATTCAAACGTGGGAATGCAACGTCTGCTGCACCAATCTGGAGAGGCATGATCACGTTAGCAAATCCAACGAAGAGCGATGTCGAGAACATCAAGAGCATGATGGTGCCGTGCATCGTGAAAATCTGGTTGTACTGCTCATTGCTCATGAACTGCATACCTGGACGTGTGAGCTCTGCGCGAAGGAAGAGCGCGAGAATTCCGCCTACGAGGAACCAGGTGAAGGACGTTGCTAGGTAGAGATAACCGATGCGCTTGTGATCAGTTGAAGTAACAGTCTTTACAAACTGTGTGCCCCACGAATCCTTACGCTCAACACCCTTACGTGGCGCTGTCACAGTAGGTGCGTCTGCAAATGTAGTCATTATGCGCCTGCCTTCAATGAGTTGATGTACTTTTGATATTGCTCAGGTGTAACTACCTTGACCTTGAAAATCATCTGAGTGTGGTTACGCCCGCACAAGATGTTGCATCGACCCGGGAAAGTTCCGAGCTTATTTGCAGTGAACTGAATATGGTTGGTGCGATCAGGAAGATTTTGCATCTGAATCATGAACGCCGGAATCCAGAAACCGTGCACCACATCGTTAGATGTAATAGTGAAGCGAACGCTCTCGCCTTGTGGCAGGTAGAGAGTTGGCGGATTTTCAGGTGTTCCCGTTACTACAGCATCATTGCCAGCTTCTGGATATCCGAACTGCCATGACCACTGAATACCTTCCACAGTAATTTCATGCTGTGCCGGAGTTTTTAGATCCACGATCTTGGATTCTTTGATAGCTGTGAAGTAGAAGAGAACAGCGACGATGATGAACGGAATAATTGTGTAGAGAATTTCAATGGGGATGTTGTACTGAGTCTGCTTTGGGAACTCGCCCTTCTTCCCATCGTTTTTGCGATGGAAGATTGCAGGCCAGAGAATCAGAATGAGTGTAAATACACCCACGACTCCTGCTGCTATCCAGGCTCCTTGCCACAACGAGAGTGAAATATCGTTCACGCTCGAGGTGTTCTTTGGGTAACCCATTCCAGAAATATCATTTGACTTCAATGAGCATCCGCTAAGGAAGGCTGAAGCAAGAAGAGCTCCAATGAGGCCGACCAGGGTGCGCTTTTTAGGTGCAGACATAGCGCTAAGGATAGTGGCGTATGCGCGTAGTAGTTGCAGGAACGGGTATCGTTCTTTAGGTGGCTCACCTCACAGGAAATTTCACTTCAGAGGCACCGCTCTCCCCTGCCGTTCGAGAGGCTATCTCAGCAGCTTTTGAACAAGGGTGGGCTGATCCCAAGAAGGCATCCCAGGCCTCAGGCAGAGCGGCGATTCTGACCCAGAGCGCGAAGGGTGAAATTGCCGAAGTTCTAGGAACCTCAGCCGAGAAGTTAGAGGTCATTGGCGAACCTGCCCTTCTTCACTTCCTGGCCTTGCAAGGCTTCACTCGAGGCGACCTTCCTCTCTACATCTCGACCGCCGATGTCGGCAAAATCCGCGCTATAGCTCGCCAGAATTATGACGAGAGCCGAATTATGGGCATAGATGAGAGTGGTCTACTGCTTTCCTCAGGATTTAAATTCCCTAAGCGCTCTGTCATATCACTTCAAGCCAGCAATGGCGAAACAGGGGCGACACAAAATATCGATAACTGGCGCAACCACTCTGCACATGTAGTACTTGATGCAACTCATGCGATACCAAGGGCAGACCTGACAACTGGTTTTGCTGCCACCACTTTTGATGCCCTTTCATGGAATGGCCCCACAGGAATTGGTTTCCTGCATATCGAAGACTCTAAGAATTTCTCTTATCCACTTCCCCACATCGCACCGATTCGCGTCCCAGGGAGTTATTCACTTCCGCTTCTCATAGGTGCGGCAGTTGCAGTCAAGGAATTTGCTGCAAACGCCCAGTCTTTAATGGATCTCCGTGGATACTTCATCGATCTCCTCGAAGAAATTTCTGGAATAACTGTTCTGGCCACACGAAGTGGTCTTTACTCCCGCCATCTTTCAATTATCATCGGCGGAATATCATCAGAAGAAGTTCTTCGCGCGCTCTTGCAACGTGCTATCGCTGTAGATGCAGGTTCTGCTTGTTCGCCTGAAGACTTAGCTCCAAGCCATGTGATTGCAGCAATGGGCTATCCGACTACCGGGCATTTACGAATGA
>CALJUA010000151.1 GCA_937975715.1 uncultured Candidatus Planktophila sp. | reverse complement strand
CTTCAGGTATTCCAGATATCACAGTGCGCATGCCCGGTGGATCGATGCTCTTTATTGACTCTAAGTTTCCCTTCGAGCGATTCCTCGATGCATTTGCAACTGAAGATCAAAGCCTTCGCGATGACTTCTTGATTTCACACACCAAGGATTTGCTCAAGCATGTTGAAGCCCTTTCAAAGCGTGGGTATCACAAATCCGCCGGTAGCCCCGATGTTGTTGTGCTCTTCCTGCCTTTTGAGACGCTACTTGCTGAGGCGTTACGTCTTGATCCGATGCTCCTGGAAAAAGCATTTAAGGTTGGTGTCACCATCGCTACTCCAACGTCGATGATGGCTCTACTGCGTACCGTTGGCCACATCTTTACCCGTAATAAGTTGGCGGAGAATGCCGATGACATCACCAAGGTCGCTGCAACATTCCTGAAGAACATCACGCTTCTTCACGGCAAGATTGTTGCTGTTGGCAAGGCTATTAATAGCACTTCAAAGGCTTACGAAGATCTCATTCCGACTGCAGAGAAGACAGTACTTTCGCCTGCAAAGAAAATTAGTGCACTTGGCGTTGCTGGCGATAAGGCAAAGCTTGCAATCGAATATCCTGAGGCCCCTGCAGATGTGCGCGAGCTCAATAACCCTGACCTCGCCGATGCCGATGATTTTATTGATGTAGAAGTTGTAGAGGATAATAATGGCTAATACAGAGAACAACCCACGTAGTGAGGTAAATATGACACTTCCTAAGAAGCCGACGATTCCTGGCCCAGGTCTTAAGAAAGAAGGAATCGTTGTTCTGCAGATTCTCTTCATCGCTTTCTTTACATTTGCTGAAATGTTTATTCGCGGTGGCGCTGGCTTTCTCTCTGGTCTCGTTCTGATTGTTGTGACCTACGGAGGAGTCGCCTACGGTCGTACCGGCACACGATATGTCACAGCGGTAACACCACCACTTGCCTATGCCGCGACAGCACTTTTCTACACAATCATGAATGACGGACTACGCATCTCTCGAGTTGGTGTTGACTTCATGGCATCACTTGCCAGCGTTGCACCGTTCTTATTGATAGCAGCCGCTTACGGCTGGTATCAATTCCTTAACGAGAAGGCGAAGAACCGTCCTTCAAAGCGCAAGGTTGCTGCAGCGTAATTACTTACCAGCGGCTTTAAGTTCGCTGCGAAGATTCTGCGGAAGAGCAAAGGTAAGTGACTCTTGCTTTGCCATCACCTCTTGCTGATCATGGAAGCCGTGCATTTCTAGCCACTTCAGCAAATCCTTGACTAAAATCTCTGGAACTGATGCGCCGCTGGTGACGCCAACTGTCTCAACGTCTTCTAGCCATTCATCTTTTGCTTCAGAGGCGTAATCAACGAGGTAGGCAGCTTTAGCTCCATATTCGAGCGCAACTTCCACCAAGCGCACAGAGTTTGAAGAGTTGGTTGAGCCAACAACGAGCACGAGGTCTGACTCTGCTGCAATTCCGCGGATGGCTTCTTGGCGGTTCTGCGTTGCATAACAAATGTCATCAGATGGAGGAGATGCGATCTCTGGAAAGCGCTCTTTGAGAATTGCTACAGATTCAAGAGTTTCATCAACGCTGAGAGTTGTCTGGCTGAGCCAGATCAAATTCTTTCCCGGGGTTGGCTCAACAGTGCGCGCACCCTCGAGGCCATCAACTACCCGGACTTGTCCAGGCGCTTCACCTGCTGTGCCTTCCACTTCTTCGTGACCTTCGTGACCGATGAGAAGAATTTCTGTATCAGCATCTGCAAAGCGCTTTACCTCGTGGTGCACCTTTGTTACCAACGGACATGTTGCGTCAATTGTCTTGAGGTTTCGTGCTGCAGCTTGCTCGTGCACAGCGGGAGAAACTCCGTGAGCGGAGAAGACGACTGTCTTACCTTCAGGAACTTCATCAGTTTCGTTGACGAAGATGACACCGCGTTGTTCGAGAGTTGCAACCACATGCTTGTTATGAACAATCTCTTTGCGGACATAGAGAGGAGCGCCGTAGAGCTCGAGCGCCTTTTCCACGGTGACGATTGCACGGTCAACGCCTGCGCAATAACCACGCGGCGCAGCGATCAAAACTCTCTTAGCCATGGGTGGAGTCTATTAGCCTTGCCCCATGTTCGAAACTTCAAGTGAATCCCCTGCGCCAGTGCGCGTGGTCACTGAAGCAATCAAAGAATATGTAGACCGCCTTGGTCCTATCTGGATTGAGGGCGAGATCGCCGAACTCAATGAACGCAGCGGAATGATGGCCTTTATGCGCCTTCGCGATACCAGCGCAGATATGAGCCTTTCAGTGATGTGCCACAAATCTGTTATCGCAGCTGTTAAACCACTTCCGGCAAATGCCCGCGTTGTAATTTATGCAAAGCCAAGTTGGTATACAAAATCAGGAACGCTTTCGATGTCGGCTCGCGAAATCCGCCAGGTCGGTGTGGGTGAATTACTTGCACGTCTTGAGGCGCTGAAATCTTTATTGGCAGAAGAAGGCCTCTTCTCACTCGATCGAAAGGTGGCGCTGCCTGTTCTGCCTCGCAAAGTGGGATTGATCTGCGGTCGTAATACTGATGCAGAGAAAGATGTTGTAGAAAATGCTCGCCGTCGCTGGCCTGCTGTTGAATTTGAAATCCGTGAGGTAACTGTTCAAGGAGCAGCTGCAGTTGTTGAAGTTTCTGCAGCACTTCGTGAACTCGAGGCAGATAGTGAAGTAGATGTCATCATCATCACTCGCGGCGGTGGTTCTTTTGAAGACCTGCTGCCATTTAGTGATGAATCGTTGGTGCGATTAGCAGCTGAGTGTGAAACTCCAATTGTCAGCGCAATTGGCCATGAGAAAGATTCGCCACTTCTCGACCTTGTCGCCGACTATCGCGCTTCAACACCTACCGATGCAGCAAAGCGAGTGGTGCCTGATATCGCCGAAGAGATTGCCAATATTCAGAAGCTTCGCGATCGCGCACTCCGTTCGCTCTCTGCACAAATTGAATACGAGCAGAACTTCATCACCCAATTGCGCTCACGTCCTGTGATGAAAGATCCTGGTGCCTTTCTGACAATCTTGAGCGAAGAGCTCCACGACCTTCGCCAACGTTCCACGCGAAGTTTTACCGCAACCATCGATGCTGAGCGCAAAGAGCTCAAGGCGATCACTGCCCACCTCCGTTCATTGTCACCGCAATCAACTCTCGATCGCGGATACTCAGTCGTCCGCAATGCCAAGGGCGATGTCATTCGAGATCCGAAGCAGCTGAAAACAGGTGATGTTCTTGCTATTAAGGTGGCCAAGGGCGAGACCAGCGCCACAGTTAATTAGTTGCCCCCGCGGAGTAGATTTGGCTCATGGCCGATAAGAAGCTCTCCTATGAAGCAGCCCGTGAT
>CALJUA010000150.1 GCA_937975715.1 uncultured Candidatus Planktophila sp. | reverse complement strand
CAGCCTTAAATGGCACATAGACAACTTGTGGCTGGGTCATACGGGGAAGATTACCTCAGTATTCGAGCTAATCGGATGAAGGAACGATGCTCTTAGGTGAGGTAATAAAGCCTGCTCCCCATGCAAAGTGCATCGTCGGGATAATCGCTAATAGATATATGTATTGAGCTACTGAGCGAGCGATAGCGATTGATGCTCCTGCAACAAAGAGAAGGTAGATCGCTGCTGGGATAAAGAAGATTGAATGCAGTAATCCGCCCAACACTATCGAGGCGAGGAATCCAGCTAGCGCCACAGGTGGAGCCAGGTATCGATAGTTAATGGTGCCTTTATGTCGGCGAGATACAACACGGCGCCAGCGGCCGTACTCGAAATATTGTTTTGCGAGAGCTGCAACAGTTGAACGTGGTCGATAGGTCACATGCAGACGTGGATCGAAGTAAACCTTCCCGCCATTGCTACGCAATCTGAAGTTGAGTTCCCAATCTTGCGCTCGAGTAAATCTCTCATCAAAGCCACCAATTGCTTGCAGCGCCTCTTTCTTAAAGACGCCGAGATAGACAGTATCTACTTCACCGGCTTCTCCCCCAGTGTGAAAACGTGAAGCTCCCACACCAAGTGGGCTGCGCATTGCACCAGCAACAGATTTCTCAAATGTTGTGACACCTTCTGCTGCCATCAAGCCGCCGACATTTACTGCGCCTGTCGCATCGAGAATTTCGACAGCAAGCGAGATGTAATTCTGTGGAATCTGCGCGTGGCCATCAACGCGGACAACAATTGATCCGCGTGATGCGTTGAGTGCAGCGTTGAGGCCTGCCGCGGTTCGGCCAGAAGGATTGGCGACAACAATGACTCTTTTATCTTCAGAGTGAAGTTGGTCTGCGATTTCTTGAGTGCGATCTTTTGAAGGCCCTACTGCTAGAACGACTTCAAAATCCCCGCGATAATCCTGTGAAAGTATTGAGAGAACTGCATCACGTAAGTAAAGCTCTTCATTGAGAATTGGCAGAATGACAGAGACCATTGGCAGCGGTGAGCCACTTAACTGGTGATTGTCCTGTGTCGCCATAACCCCGTA
>CALJUA010000149.1 GCA_937975715.1 uncultured Candidatus Planktophila sp. | reverse complement strand
GTTGCAGCTGGTGTATCTGTCTTTGTTGAATCATTGCTTGACTGCTGTGAAGCAACGATTGCTGTAAGAATTGCTACGCCGAGAAGCACCGCAACAAGTACGCTCTTTGAAGATCCCTGACGAGGAGCAGCAGATGGCTTGGCTGCTGGAGTTGCTGCCTTTACTGGTGCAACTGGAGTTGTAGAAACATTGACGCGATCGCGTGATGCGCCAGTTGGAACTGGTGGAATAACGACTGAAGATGCAGAGCTCTTGCGTGCAGGAGACTTCTTTACAGTCTTCTTCGCAGCTGCCTTCTTGACAGTGGTCTTCTTGGCAACGGCCTTCTTAGCTACTGCCTTCTTTGCAACAGCCTTCTTCGCTGGAGCTTTCTTAGCAACCTTCTTAGGTGCTGACTTCTTTGCGACCTTCTTGGCGGTCGTCTTCTTCGCTGTTGTCTTCTTCGCAACAGACTTCTTTGTGACCTTCTTGGCGGTCGTCTTCTTTGGTGCTGCCTTCTTGGCAACTGCCTTCTTCTTTACTGCCACGTTTATCTCCTCGGGTTGCGCCGCAAGCAGATGACTGCTGGACGTATGGGCAAAGTTTAGCCTAGGGTTTTCAGAGCGTTCATCACATGAGGGGCGATGGCACGGAGGGCCTTACCTCGATGGCTCATCGCATCCTTCTCTTCAGAGCTCATTTGAGCGCTGGAGATGCTTAATCCCTCAGGCTGAAATATTGGATCGTAACCAAAACCGTTCTCACCTACGGGTGAGAAAAGAATCTTTCCTTGGAAACGGCCCTCTTCACAGTGGGTGCGGCCATCTGGCAGATAGAGCGCAGCTACACAAATGAAGTACGCGGTGCGCCTTTCATCTTCTACATCTTTAAGTTGATCCAAAACCTTTACGATATTCGCTGCATCATCACCATGTCCGCCAGCCCAACGTGCAGAGAAAATTCCAGGATCGCCATTCAGTGCATCAATACAAAGTCCGCTGTCATCTGCAATTGCTGGCAACCCTGTCGCTTCAGACATTTCCCGGGCTTTAAGAAGAGCATTCTCTTCAAATGTAGATCCAGTTTCATCAACATCATGGAGCTCGGGAAATTGATCGAGCCCTACGAGCTCTATTTCGCCCGGCGCAATCGCATCGAGAATGCGCCGAAACTCAACAATCTTTCCCTGATTGCGCGTTGCTAGTAATAACTTATGGCTCACGCGTTAAGAGCCTTCTTCTGCAGCTCTGTCAGAGTCTGGGTGCCCGCAACTGCGAGATCGAGAAGTGAATCCAGTAGTGTGCGATCAAATGGTGCGCCTTCTGCTGTTCCTTGAACTTCGATAAAGCGACCATCGCCGGAGCAAACAACGTTCATATCTGTCTCTGCACGAACATCTTCTTCATAACAAAGGTCGAGCATTGGAACTCCATCGATGATTCCAACGCTTATCGCTGCAACTGAATCAGCAAGTGGCTTGGCGCCAGCCTTTACATGGCCTTCGCGCTGAGCCCATGAGATTGCATCTGCAAGTGCGACATATGCGCCAGTGATTGCAGCAGTGCGAGTTCCGCCATCTGCCTGAAGCACATCGCAGTCGATCACGATTGTGTTTTCACCGAGTTCTTTCATATCGACGATGCCGCGGAGTGAGCGACCAATCAGACGCGAAATTTCTTGTGTACGACCACCCAACTTGCCCTTAACGCTCTCACGGTCAGAACGAGTATGTGTTGCGCGAGGAAGCATGGAGTACTCAGATGTGACCCATCCAGTTCCACTGTCCTTAAGCCAACGTGGGACTCCTGGAGTAAATGATGCAACGCAGAGAACGCGAGTCTTCCCGAATTCAACGAGAACAGAACCTTCGGCATGATCGAGCCACCCACGAGTGATCTTGATATCGCGTAGTTGGTCTACTGAGCGTCCGTCATTACGTGCCATGGTTTCCTCCGAGTTTGTTTGTGAACTAAATTTTTCTGATCTTAGAGATCTTGATGTTCAACTGAACCGACTTCAGGACCTAAGAAGCGGCGTGCCAAAGCTTCAAATGCAGCTGCATCACCGGTTGCAAGGAACCGATGCGTTGGAGCAGGAGATTGTGGGTCACGAAGAAGCGAACCTTCCACGAGAACTCGATAGAGATCTTTTGCAGTCTCTTCTGCGCTGGAAACTAGCGAGACGCCATTGCCCATGACATATGAGATGACACCAGTGAGAAGTGGGTAGTGAGTGCAACCAAGAACCAAGGTATCGATATCTGCTGCAATCATCGGTGCAAGGTATTCGCGAGCGACCTGTGTGATTGCTTCACCTGAAGTTTCGCCGCGCTCTACAAATTCAACGAAACGAGGGCAAGCAGTAGAAGTAATTTGTAACTGAGGCGCGGCAGCGAAAGCATCGAGATAGGCCTGTGAATCAATCGTTGCACGAGTTCCGATTACACCCACCTTGCCGGTGCGTGTTGCAGCAACAGCGCGGCGAACTGCAGGTTGAATAACCTCAATCACAGGAACTGAATAACGCTCGCGAGCATCGCGCAACATTGCAGCGCTTGCAGTGTTACAAGCAATTACTAAAGCCTTCACTCCTTGCTCGACCAGGAAATCTAAAGTCTCTAATGAGAAGTCTCGAACCTCTGCCAAGGGACGTGGGCCATATGGGCCGCGTGCAGTATCGCCAATATACAGAATTGATTCGTTGGGAAGTTGATCCAAGATTGCTCGAGCAACTGTTAAACCACCAACACCAGAATCGAAGATTCCGATGGGTGCGTTGCTCATGGGCTTAATCGTACGCGAGCTTATGCCCAGAGTGTGCCGTCGAGGCCCTCTGTCGCGTCATCTACATCGCTGTCATAAACGCCAGTGGAGAGGTATTTCCATCCTCCATCGCAGACAATGAATGCAATATCGGCATCGCGACCGTCACGTACAGCTTCATTTCCCATTGCGATGGCCGCATGCAGAATTGCGCCAGTGGAGATGCCTGCGAAAATTCCTTCAACATGGAGAAGTTCACGCACGCGCTTTACTGAATCTTCAGCACCTACTGAGAATCGACGAGTCAGAACTGATGCGTCATAAAGTTCCGGAACAAAACCTTCATCGATATTGCGTAATCCGTAAACGAGTTCGCCGTATCGCGGTTCGGCTGCAATGATCTGAACATCTGGTTTATGTTCGCGGAGATAGCGACCAGCACCCATCAGAGTGCCAGTTGTTCCAAGTCCTGCAACAAAGTGAGTAACTGTTGGCAGATCTTTCAGAATTTCTGGACCTGTGCCGTTGTAGTGCGCCAATGAGTTAGCAGGGTTTCCATATTGATAGAGAAAGACATAGTCAGGGTTCTGTGCTGCTATCTCTTTAGCTACACGGACTGCTTCATTTGAACCACCGGCAGCTGGTGAAGAGATAATTTGCGCTCCCCACATCTCCAACAATTGGCGACGTTCAGGGCTGGTGTTCTCTGGCATGACGCAGATGAGTTTGTATCCGCGAACTTTGGCAGCCATCGCCAGTGAAATTCCAGTATTACCTGATGTTGGCTCGAGGATTGTGGCGCCAGGTTTAAGTAATCCGCTTTTCTCTGCCTCATCCACCATGGAGATTGCAGTGCGATCCTTAATGGAACCGGTGGGATTGCGATCTTCCATCTTCGCCCAGAGGCGAACGTTGGGAGCGGGAGATAAACGTGGGAGCCCAATCAGCGGCGTATTACCCACTGATGCTGCGAGTGATTCGTAGCGGGCCATTAGAAAATTACTTACTGCCGCCAGCGACAGCCGGAAGAATTGTTATTGAGTCGCCATCTTTAAGTGCAGCTTCAAGTCCACCAAGGAAGCGCACATCTTCATCGTTGATGTAAATGTTAATGAAGCGACGAAGTGCACCGTTCTCGAGAAGGCGCTCACCAAGTCCTGCATACTGCGCATCAAGATCTGCAATCAGTGCAGAGAGGGTTGCGCCATTTGCTTCAACAGACTTTTGATCCTTTGTATATGGACGAAGGATTGTTGGGATGCGGACTTCAATAGACATAACCGTATTATGGCGAAAAAGGCCTTTAATCGGTAATTGAAACTTCTTCCTCAGTAACTACACCATCGACAATGCGATATGAGCGGAATTCGGTGCTTGGTGCAATCTCTTCCCGGGTAGAGACCAATACATAGTGAGCCCCGGGTTCGCCTGCATATGCGATGTCGGTGCGGGATGGGAAAGCTTCAGTCTCTGTGTGAGAGTGATAAATGACGACTATTTCTTCATCTCTGTCATCAACCTCGCGGTAAAGCGCAAGCAAATCCTTAGGATCGAATTCATAGAAAGTTGGTGAGTGGGCCGCATTAATCATCGGCTTGTGTCGGACTGGTGTATCTGCTCCGACGGGACCAAGAATCACACCACAGCATTCATCAGGATATTCGGCTCGTGATTGTTCGAGAATTGCATCGACGATTGCACGCGAAATTGTGAGAGCCATGGTCAGATTCTAAGGCTAATTTCTATTCAGTAATTTCATCCATCAGAGCTTCCAGGAGAGTCTCCTGAAGCCATCCCAGCCAGCTGTAAACAGCATAGACCCCACGGAGGGGATCATCGGGTGAAAGTAATTCGAGATGTTCGTAATTATTGTTCTCGATTTTCAATCGCACGCCAAGAGCTAGTCGCACATCATTAAGTCCACCGAGCCAATCGTTCGCACATTTATGATCGAGCTCGACATCTCCTTCTGGAGATGCTTTGAGCATCATGCGAATCGACATTGCATGTGCCTGCTTCTTTCCGCGAAGAGTTGACTCGGTATAGCGTCGGAATTCAGCTGCGTCGACATCATCTGCATAAGCATTTGGTAGTAAGCGATGCAGGACTTCATCTTCCGGAGGTGAATCATGCGATGTAATTCCGACCATTGCAGCGAGTGGATCTTCATCGCCATGATCGACGCGCTCTGCAAGGAGTTCAATCAATTGTTCAACCAGGTTGAGAAGCACTTCTTTCTCTGTCTCAGCAAATGTCGCGACATATGAATCTGCACCATGGCGCTTAAAGCCTTCAGTTGCGGCCATTAAATTTGATCCCCGCGCTGCAGCGTGGCCCATAATCCGTATTCATGAAGGCGAGCAACATCGTGCTCCATCTCCTCACGACTGCCGGTTGAGACTATTGCTTTTCCTTCTGTATGCACCTGCATCATTAGTTCGGTTGCTTTAGCTTTTGAATATCCGAATAACTCCATAAAAACATAGGTGACATAGCTCTGAAGGTTTACCGGGTCATCCCAGACGATTGTGACCCATGGAGTATCTCCAGAGAAGATTGCTGCAATCTCTTCTTCAAGGGCATCTGCCAATTTAGCCATGAGAAATACCTGCCATGGATTTATTTAACCAACTCTGACGAGCCAACGCCACGGATAAGTATGGAGAAAGGCTTACTTGTGGTGATTGGCCACTGAGCTTGAGCTGCTGCGCTGACTCGAAGAGTGAGAACTCCCTTTACCTGACCTGCAACTGGGAAGGTGAAAGCACCCTGCGGGTCAGTGGTGATGACAGACCCGAATGGTAGCCACTTACCTGCTACCAACTTCTCGAATTGAATAAAGGTTCCTGCTGTGCGAGGGCGGATGGATCCGGTAACTGTAAATGTCTCGTTCTTCTTCACGGATGGCGGGGCTGTTACAAATAACAAGCGAGACATTGTAATTGCGACTTCATTTGAAATTCCTTCTCCGCGCTCCCAAGTGCCTTCGCTGTAAGCGCGAATAGTGGTGGCTTTGCCAATCAAGAGCGGCTTAGCAATCTTGCCTGACGCATCTGTAGTGGCCGTTGTCAGAAGTCGCCAGTTGGAATCTCCGGCAGATTTTCCTTCAATGCGAACTGCAATATTTGCAAGTGGAGACTTGTCTTTTATGGTGAAGGTTCCTGCAATCGTGATTGGATCGCCGTATTCAATAGCTGTCTTATCAATTGTGATTGCAGCTGTTACTTGGTCTGGTGCAATTGCCTTTGCAACGTTACGGATTCCTTCAAGGGCAAGAGGCTCTTCCATTCCGAGCGTCCACTCTGCTATTCCGCCGAGTCGATACTTATCAACGAGAGCTGCGCGCAATGTGAACGCCTTTGAATCCTGATACCAAGCTGTTCGTTGAGCGGTGCACGATGTAGAAAGTCCACCTGCAGTCAAACCGTTGTAAACCTTCTGGTAGCTAAAGGTCATCTCGCCAAACTGCTCATTAAATACAGGAGTGACTCCATATGAAGCCGCTAGCGTTTGTGCATCTCGCATCACAAAAGTCGCAGCTTTGGCCCCTCCTTTAATTACTGATGCCACGTTTGCAGGACAAACACCGCTAACAGACGTCACCCAGTCGCGGCCATAACCAGCAATTCCAATAAATACTTTCGATGCAGGCATCACGGAGACTGCATATTGAAGTGTTCGCTCTGTCCATGTGATTGGACCAAGAGGGCCAACTTTTGCAACAGAGTAGTCATAAGTCATGATGCGTAGGCGATCAATGAATGGCGCAATTGCAGCCCATGCATAGACGTAATAACCCTTCTGGGTGCCCTTGGGATCTAAAACATAAGGAGTAGAAACCGATAACAACTTCTTTTCAGCATGGAGAGCTGCACTCAATTCTTTAACAAATACCGTCCATAGTGGCGCTGTCTTAGGCCAGGTTGAATTGCTATCGACAAATGCAAATCCTTCGAAATCCAAATCAATTCCGTCGTAATTGTTTGCCAGAACCATTGTTGTAATCGCTTGAACAATCTGGGTGCGAGCTGCTGGCTTTGCAAGTAATCCAGCCAGTACATCCTTAGCAGTTCCATCAGTGATGGTTGGTATTAGTGTGAATCCTGCGTTGCGGAGTGCACCGACGGTTTGGGCCATCGGAACGCTCGGGTTTGCAGGTGTATATAAATCTGTGACGACAGTCTTCTGATTTTTGCCATCGAACTTCAGTGTGTACCAAAATGGCATTACCTCTTTGATGAGATCAGCATTATTGATTGCTGCAGGCAGAGAAGTCTTAATGGAGTAATAAGGAATCCATCCCGTCAGAATTTTGCGAGGTGGGTTATCTGCTTGTGCTGCTGGAGCAATTAACGTTCCGGCCAAGAAGGTTGCACTGACTAGAGCCGCAACTACAGATATAACTCCCCGATTTTTTATACTCATTACACGATGTCGCAAATTACTCGTTATCTTCTGGGCCAGGTCGAAGGCCTTCGAAGATCTCTTTGCACATGGGACACACGGGATATTTGGAAGGATCTCGTGATGGGACCCACTTCTTTCCGCAGAGAGCCTTTACCGCTTTGCCCGTTACAGCGGACTCAACAATCTTCTCTTTCTTGATGTAATGAGCGAAGCGATCGTGGCCGCCGTCATCCTCTTGAAAATCGGGTGCTGTCTCAGTGCGCGTCAAGGTATCGGTATCGGTGCTGATTCCAATGCCCTTATCTTCACGCGTGAATAAACCCATGCGCCAAGGATAGTGGCGAGGCAGAAATAACTCTGTGAAAGGCTTGGCATCGGGCGGGTAGAATTCTGTGATGAAGGATTTATTGAGAACAGAACATCTCTCTCGTGAAGATGTTGAACTCCTCTTGGCAACTGCCAGCGATTTCGCTGCACAACCTCTGCGAGCTAATACTGCTTTAGCCGACAAGAGCGTTGCTATCTACATGACCAAGCCTTCAACTCGTACACGTCTTGCATCTGAAACAGCGGTCGCCCACCTTGGCGGAACACCGGTCTTTCTTCGCGGTGATGAACTTCAGCTGGGTCGCGGCGAAACCATTGCTGATACTGCGCGCATCATCAGCGGATTCTGCGATGCAATGATTATTCGTACCTTTGCTCAATCTGATGTAGATGAGCTCGGAGCAAATTCGACTATTCCAATTATTAACGGCCTTACGGACCTCGATCACCCAACACAGCTACTTGCAGATTGGGTCACTATCCGCGAGAACTTCGGAAGCGATATCAGCGGACGTAAGTTTGTTTACCTCGGCGATGGAAACAACATGACACATGCCTGGTTGATTATGGGCGCCATCATGGGTGCACATGTTGTTGCTGCAACACCATCTGGAAAGTTTGCGCCTGATGCAGAAGTTATTGCTCGTGCGCAGGCAATCGCTGCAAAGAGCGGCGCGACTATTGAGATTACAAACGATCCAGAGGCTGCGGCAAAGGATGCGAGCGTTCTCTATACAGATGTGTGGATGTCGATGGGAGACCCAGAGGCAGAACGCGCAGAGAAGTTCGCAGCGCTCTCACCATTTGCAATCGATGATCGCTTGATGTCGTTGACTGCAGAAGATTCCATCTTTATGCATTGCTTGCCCGCTCACCGTGGTGAGGAAGTTGCCGCATCAGTTATCGATGGCCCTAGGTCAGTAATTTGGCGAGAGGCATATCATCGCCGTACAACTATTCAGGCTTTGTTGTATCACCTAACTCGTGGAGAACTCAGGGGCAACAGCTAGATTAATTAGCTTTCCTGCATATCTGTAGGAGCTCCGTGAACTTCGAGGATCTCCTTTGCAGCAACATCGGCAGCTTTCACATCTCCGCCTAATTTATCTGTGCGATTCAGTGGGCGCTTTGCATCTTCCTTATAAATAGCTGGAATCGATCCGAGCAGACCTTTCTGGAAATCCTCAAATGCCTGCAGTACTTCTCGCTTTGTGTTCATTACAAATGGACCCATCCAGGCAACAGGTTCTTTGATTGGCTGACCACCTAGGATAAAGAGTTCAAGATTTGGTGAGCGTGATTCTTGCTGCTGTGCAGCGCGAATAACAATCGCATCCCCATCACCGAAGACAGTTAATTGGCCCATAGATACTGGGCGCTGTTCGTCGCCGACGAAACCATGGCCCGACATTGTGTACACGAGTGCGTTGTAATCCTTGCGCCAAGGAAGGCGAAGTTCTGCACCTGGTGCAACTGTTGCGTGAAGCAAAGTGATTGGTGTCTGTGTATTTCCTGGACCGAAGTGGCCATCAACTTCACCTGCGATAACACGCAAAAGCGATCCGCCATCAGGTGTTGAAAGAAGTGCAACATCATTTGCGCGCACATCTTGATAAGCAGGTGGTGCCCACTTCTTCGCTGCCGGAAGGTTGACCCACAATTGGAATCCATGGAATAAACCGCCAGACATCACCAATGATTCTGGTGGAGTTTCAATGTGAAGAATTCCGCCGCCGGCTGTCATCCATTGTGTATCGCCATTGGTAATTGTTCCGCCGCCGCCATTGGAATCTTTATGATCAAAAATTCCATCAATAATGTATGTAACGGTTTCAAATCCGCGGTGTGGATGCCACGGAGTTCCCTTAGGTTCACCTGGTGCATATTCAACTTCGCCCATTTGATCGAGATGGATAAATGGATCGAGCTCTTGCAAATCAACTCCTGCAAATGCACGACGAACAGGAAAACCTTCGCCCTCATAACCTTGCGGCGCAGTAGTGATGCTCTTAATAGTGCGCGCTCGAAGATTGGTGCCTGCACTGATGCGCGGAAGTACGGTGATATCGCTGACTGTTACTGCTGGCACGAGAATCTCCTCTATTCGATACACTCAATATAGTTGAACTTTCAATTACCTACAACTTGTAAATCTTTTCCTTTATTCCCGATACTCTGCGGATTCCTCGCTCTCGCCGTTTACATCTCTTGAAGAATAAGCGAGGAAAACTCTCAATATTTGTCGGTGCTCCCCATAAATATCTCTCACATGAGCTCAGCATTCATCATTCGCGACCACGGCGCCGATGGCTTCCGCGCCGAGCGCGGTGCTGCGGATGAATCCTTGCCAGAAGTAGTCGTTCGTCTTCTGCATGAAATTCCTTCAGCTCGTGTCCTCGCTGAGTTAGCTGCAATAGATCCGCACGATCTTCCCCATGCTTCTCGTATTGACTACTTAACTGCAATCGAACGTCAAGAATCGTGGATTCAAGCGCTCATGCATCGTGCCGTCGTTGCGGTTGCAGGACGTGAATC
The DNA here is from genome assembly GCA_937975715.1 of uncultured Candidatus Planktophila sp. Taxonomy (GTDB): domain Bacteria; phylum Actinomycetota; class Actinomycetes; order Nanopelagicales; family Nanopelagicaceae; genus Planktophila. Next base: position 7,093 of record CALJUA010000149.1, on the reverse strand, counting down.
CGGACCAAATGGAGATCCCGTTTATCAGCTCGATGATTCCGAGCGCGAAGATGTCTCCACTGCATTGCGCCTCTCCCCTTCCGGTGCGCAGATCAAAATCGATATTGCTCGTGCGCTGACTAATCACTTACCTAATACCTGCTCCGCACTTGCAACTGGTGAAATTTCTGCAGCACACGCAAATGCGATTGCACGCGAGACAGTTTCTGCCCTTAATCGCGGCTTACCTGAGTCCGTTATCTTTGAAATCGAAAACCGAGCAATTTCATATGCTGAATTCCATACACCTTCACAGGTCGGCAACTTAGTGCGCAAAGTTATTGCCCAGCGCAACCCTGAAGAGTTTGAAGATTCAGTTGCCAGTGCTCGCGAACTCCGTCGCGTCACATGTTTCGATGAACCCAATGGAATGTCCACGATTATTGCGCTCTTGCCGGCACATGAAGCCAAAGTCGTTATGAACGCGGTTGAAGCTTTTATTCGACAGAGCGATAGAACTTGTGCGCAATGTCTTGAAGAATTCAAAGGGCTCTCTCCTGAGGAACAAGATCGTTTCAATGCTCTAGCTCGTGATGACCAAGAGAATTGCATGCATACAGGTTCTGATAATCGCAGCAAAGATATGAAGCGCGCAGATGCACTTGCAGCAATCGCTTCACAATATTTGTCATCGACTCTCGAAGATGTCACCCCTCATCGCAGACCGTTAACCGTCAATGTCACAGTTGATTTACCAACTTTGATGGGCCTTGCGGAAAATCCCGGCGAACTTGCAGGATATGGACCGATTCCCGCATCGGTTGCTCGAGAAATTGCATCGGATGCGCGCTGGAAACGCTTTGTTACCGAACCGATTACTGGAAATCTCCTCGACTTTGGCCGAGAACATTACGAACCTCCGCAAGCTCTCAAGGATTTCCTGATTGCTCGAGATCGCACTTGCAGGTTCCCTGGGTGTAGACGTTCTGCAATTCTCTCTGACCTCGATCATGCCCAAAGTTGGGATTCAGGAGGCACCACTTCTATTGAAAATCTCGGTGCGCTCTGTCGCCGCCACCATAAATTGAAGACTCATTACGGCTGGCAAGTTGAGAGCTTCGGCGACGGGTCATGCATGTGGCGCTCTCCTGCAGGGAAGGAATTTTTCACTCCTGCACGTTCGGTAAATGATCCGGTTTGATTACTCGCCCAAGCACATGTAGCTGTGGGAAAACCCAAATAGTTTATTAGTGTCCGCCATCAGCGCCTGCTTCCACCGAGTGCTAGCTCAGCCAAGATAACGAGCGCGCATTTCGCTAATTAATTGCCCTGGCTTAGAATCACTTCCGTGAACAAGCATGCGCCATCTATCCCAAAGGTAATCCTCTATTACGGCTTCACGCCGTTAGAAGATCCCGAGGCGGTAAAGCTCTGGCAGAAGCAACTCTGCGAGAGCCTCAATCTCAAGGGGCGCATCATCATCTCTAAGCACGGCATCAATGGAACTGTTGGTGGCGATATGGCTGACGTCAAGAAGTACGTAAAGATGACTCGCCAATATCAAGCTTTTAAGAAGATTGTCTTTAAGTGGTCTGATGGAACTGGCGCAGATTTCCCTCGTCTACAGGTGCGCGTTCGTAAAGAACTCGTCGGCTTTGGAAATCCTGATGTAATCAAGGTTGATGAAACTGGCGTGATCAATGGTGGAAAGCACCTTCGCCCAGCACAGGTCGATGCATTAGTTAAAGAACGTGGCGATGATGTCATCTTCTTCGACGGTCGTAATGCCTACGAAGCGAAAATCGGCAAGTTCAAGAACGCGATTGTTCCAGATGTTCAAACATCACATGACTTCATCGCTGAGATTCAAAGCGGCAAGTATGACGATATTAAGGACAAGCCAATCGTCACATACTGCACCGGCGGAATCCGCTGCGAAATTCTTTCAGCAATCATGGTCGACAATGGTTTTAAAGAGGTCTACCAAATTGATGGCGGCATCGTGAAGTACGGTGAGAAGTTCGGAGATGACTCTCTCTGGGAAGGTTCCCTCTACATCTTTGATAATCGCATGATTCATGACTTCTCAGATAAGACCAAGGTCATCGGTGAATGCGTAAAGTGCAACGCTCCAACAAAGCAGTTCCGCAACTGCAACTCTGAGAGCTGCCATCAACTTATTCTTCTCTGCGACTCTTGCGCTGACTTGCCAAGCAATTTGACTTGTAATCACACTGTCAATCGCAAGCGTCGCGACCGCGAATTCGTAGGTTAAGAGATGATTGATTGGCCGGTCTCTCAGCCAACACTTTCAATCGATGTTGCGAGTCCACGAGGAAAAGTAGTTCTTCGCCCTTTACGTGAAGACGATATCGAGGCGATTTTTCAAGCCTGCCAAGACCCAACTATTTCAGCGTTTACTCGCGTTCCCTTTCCGTATGACCGCGAAATGGCAGAAGAGTTCGTACGTGGCAGTGAGCTTGGCTATCGCAATCATCAAAGCGTTGTCTTTGCAATTGAAGTAGACGGAGTTTTTGCAGGGGCCATGGATCTTCACTCGATCAACTTGAGCGATCATGGAGCCGAGATTGGGTACTGGATGGAGAAGAGTTTCCGTGGTGCTGGAATTTGTTCAGCAGCGGCAAAGGAAATTCTCCGCCTTGCTATAACTGTGATGAAGTTCCGTCGCATCGAAGGTCTTGCCGACTACAACAATCTTGCATCACAACGTGTTCTTGAGAAGGCTGGAATGACCCGCGAAGCTCTTCTTCGCAAGAAGGTGACCAAGCCCAACGGAGACCAAATTGATATGGTGCTCTTTGCTATTACAGAGGGAGCATAAGTGGAATCACTTGCAACGCTGATTCTCGTGATGTTCTCAATCTTGATGCTCTCGGGTCCGATAAATATCGGCCTTACTTCACGCAAAATTCAGGAAGCGGCATCACGCCGTCGTGGACTAACGGCCCTGCGCCGAGTCTTCATTCTTGGTATCGGCATTATTGGAGTCTTCATCGCAATTAACTTTATGTATGAGACAACACCGCTGGGCCCAAAGTTATTTGCCTTGATCGCTATTGGTGGCAATATTTATGCTCTCAAGCGTGAAGTTGATTTCAGCAAGAGTCGCTAAAAACTAACCTTCAAGAACGGCAAACCAGCGGTTCTCGTTGTCGGAGAACGCAAATGAATTGGTTCCGCCATGGTCTGCAAGCTCGCTGCAGTTAACACCCTTCTCAATCAGGCATCCTCGAGCTGCTTCAAGATCAGACATGTATAAGGCAATTGATGGGGTACCAAGATTGAGACCGGAGGGATTGTTCTGCATCAATTCAAGCGGAACTAATTCAAATGAGAAGTCTTGATCTGCAAATCCAACGCGCACAATTGAAAATGGACCAGCCTGCTTGCTGCCCTTTTCTACCATGCCGAATTTTTCGATCCAGAATGAAAGCGAGGCAACTGGATCGGTTACGTAAAGAACCACATAGCCAATTCTCATAGTGCGCCTTTCATGGTTGTAAATGGTGGAGGTGCCGGGAATCGAACCCGGGTCCTTCAGAGCTCAAACAGGGCTTCTACGTGTGTAGTGTTATTTACGTTTTCTCAGTCCTGAATCTCTCAAACACAAGTATTCAACGAACTCAGTTGCGAAACTGTTCTCTCTACGCGTTCGCAACGCCACGCAGATGAAGAGCTCTCTAACGACGCCAGGTTCTAGAGCGAGAGCGCCCCTAGGCTGACGGATTTGGGACTAGCTTATGCAGCTAGTGCGAAATCACTGCGACTGTTGTCTGCAGTTATGTGTGCACAGGTTTCATGGTTTACGAGATCATCCCGGCTTCCTCGACACGCTTCCCCTGTCTCAACAGCTAAAGTCGAGACCGTTCACCCCCTATTTATTTGTGTTCTAAGTGTATGCAACGCCCATGACAACCACGAAATTCCCTAAAAGGTTGCGACGCTCAAGAGCGGGCTGTGAGCGCAAAGTAGATAAATGGAAGGCGAAGCTACGGGCAGTTAGGAGCTGGCGATAAATCTGCGAAAGGTGAGGCTAGGAAATCCGGCAATGATATTTAGGTGAACTTTTGTCGGCTGCTCACCGTGCAGGTTTATCGCCAGCGGCTAGTTCTTGAACTCTTCTTTGAGAATCGCATAGAGCCACATAGAGCACCAATCCCCCTTAAAGAATTCAGAGTTAATGAACTCTCCCTCGCGACGCATCCCTAACTTCTCTGCCAGCTTTGCGGATTCTGGATTGCGCGTATCAATGTCGGCAATGATGCGATGGACAGGGAAATTATCGAAGACATACTTCATCAGCGCTCTAGTAGCTTCATGCGCAAAACCTTGTCTATGGTAATCAGGATGCGTCACCCAACCAATATCTGCCAATTGATCGTTTGTTGATTTCAAACTTGTGTTGGATTGGCCAATCACTTTGCCTGGGCGATAGTTTTCAAGAGAGGTTGTCTTCTCGTATCTTGAATCTCCTGATAAATCCTTTAGCTCCCAAGCCAAAACAATGAAGTCGCCCTCATCTCGCTGTTCGTTTTTGCTGGTGTTCAGCGCCTTTTCAAGAAAGTGCGTAACCTGCTCGCGACCGCGCTCTTCCCAAGGAATGTAGCGAACAATCTTCGCATCTGATTGATATTCATAAAGGTCATCGACATCGCTCATGCGCAATGGGCGGAGAATTAAACGTTCTGTTTCGATAACGAGAGGTGCCACTTACCAATCATCCCGACCGCTGCGATTCTTGCCACTGACGCGATATGAAATCTCGCGCTCGATCTCGCGGGTAGCTTGTTGCTCAAGCAAAGTATCGCGCTTGTCATGTGCCTTCTTACCCTTTGCGACAGCAATCTCAACCTTTGCACGACCATCTTTAAAGTAAAGCTGAAGCGGAACCAATGTGATTCCAGAATCTTTTGTCTTTGCTGCAATCTTGCGAATCTCTTCTCGATGCACCAGCAGCTTTCGCTTACGACGCGGAGTGTGGTTAGTCCAGGTTCCTTCTGTGTATTCAGGGATATGAACTCCATGCATCCAGAGCTCGCCATTTTCAACCATGACGAATCCATCAATGAGAGATGCTCGGCCAGCGCGAAGTGACTTTACTTCGGTGCCCATCAGAACAATTCCACACTCATATGTATCAAGGATGGCGTAATCGTGACGCGCCTTTTTGTTCTGCGCGATCAGCTTTTGACCCGTCTCCTTAACCATGCGAGGAGTCTACTTGAGCAGGGTGGAAGACAGAACGAAAGGAGGATGCCCCTTCGTTAACGGCTTTGTGTTAAACCTTGAGGTAACGGCGAAGCGTAATGAGTGAGGCGAGAATCGAGACGAAGAGTCCGACGCCAAGCAAGATTGCAGATGAGATCCACACCTGATTCCACGCGAAGAACTTGGTGAATGTAAGAAGCGGGGCAACCTTTGTATCGACTACATACTTCAATCCGCTCAAGAGTCCTGTTGCGAAGACCCAGCCAAGAACAGCTGAGAAGACACCTTCAAGCAAGAATGGAAGCTGAATTGACCATGAGCTTGCACCTACAAGCTTCATCACACCAGTTTCGCGGCGGCGGTTAAACGCTGCGATGCGAAGAGTATTTGAAATCAGAAGCGCTGCAGTCAGTACAGAGAAGAGACCGACGAGAAGCGCACCGTTACGCAAAACATCAAGAAGCTTGAAGAACTTCTCAAGAATTGTGCGCTGATCTTGAACAATATCTACACCTGGGCGACCAGAGAATGCACTGACGACAACATCAAATTGAGTTGGGTCTTTCAACTTTACTCGGAATGACTCTGGAAGCTGATCCGCAGTTACGTTCTGCGCAATGGCAGAGTTCTTAAAACGCTCTTTAAAACGTGCAAATGCTTCAGTCTGTGATTCGTAGAAGACGCTCTGAACAACAGGTAGAGCTTCTAAATCTGTCTTGATTGATGCACGCTGATCAGGTGTAACAACTCCATTTGCACACGTTGGCGACTCAGACAAAGTTCCGCAAAGGAAGACAGAAACTTCAATCTTGTCGTACCAATAATCCTTCATCGCATTGACCTGTGCATTTGAAAGCAATCCGATACCGAGAAGTGAAAGTGAAATAGCAACTGTGACAACGACGGCAAATGTCATTGTGAGGTTACGGCGAAGTCCAATACGAACTTCTTTAAAGAGGAAACCTGCGCGCATGTTCTTTATCCTGTCTCTCTTTTAAATTCCGTTAGCCCGTATATCCATAAACGCCACGAACCTGGTCGCGGATGACATGTCCGCTATCGAGCTCGATCACGCGCTTACGCATCTGATCAACAATTCCTGAATCGTGCGTTGCCATTAGAACTGTGGTGCCTTCGCGGTTGATGCGATCGAGCAACTTCATGATGCCAACGGATAGCTCTGGGTCGAGGTTTCCTGTTGGTTCGTCAGCGATGATGATTGGTGGCTTGGTGACATATGCACGGGCAATAGCTACGCGCTGCTGTTCGCCACCTGAAATCTCTGATGGCAAGCGGTCGCCCTTATCTTCCAGGCCGACGAGCTCGAGCATCTCTGGAACTTCGCGGTTGATTTCCTTCTGCGAATATCCAAGGACGTGCAATGAGAAAGCAATGTTCTCTGAAATTGTTTTATTAGGAAGGAGGCGGAAATCTTGGAAGACGGTGCCAACCTGGCGACGAAGCTCTGGAACCTTGTGGTTAGCAAGTGAACCGAGATCTTTGCCTGCGACATGAATGATGCCTGATGTTGGGCGCTCTTCACGGAGGATCAGACGCAAGAATGTTGACTTACCGGAACCGGACTTTCCAACGAGAAAGACGAACTCGCCTTTTGTGATTTCGAGGTTGACGCTATCAAGAGCGGGACGCTCCTGGCCTGCGTAGACCTTCGTAACGTTTTCAAAGCGAATCAATTGGAACTCCTCAAAATATGAACAAGTTGGAGTTTAGGGCACTTAGCCCGACAATGAGTGGAAATGAGCGTGGCTCACGCTCAAAATTTAGTGTGAGTTATTCCTGTTTATGAAGCAGATGAGCGGCGCCAGCGAATGCCCGCTTCAATGAAGTCATCAATTTCGCCATCGAGAACCGCAGAAGTATTTCC
>CALJUA010000148.1 GCA_937975715.1 uncultured Candidatus Planktophila sp. | reverse complement strand
TGCCGCGAGATTCGTAAAGTTTCCACTGTTCCCATCATCATGTTGACTAGCCACGATGAAGAGATGGATGAGGCGATGTGCCTGGCAGCTGGCGCCGATGATTACATTACAAAGCCAGTTTCTGCACGAATTCTGGCGCTACGTACAACTACTCAGATGCGCCATCGTGCTGCACAGAACAAGGTGCAAGGTGCAGTCATCACTGCAGGGGCACTCTCGCTCAATACCGATACTCGTGAATTAACAGTTGATAAGAAGAGAATTGAACTCACTCGTACCGAGTACGACTTCTTGCATCTTCTCATCGGCAACCCCAAGCGAGTCTTTACCCGCGAGCAAATCGCTGAAGCAATCGGTACATCAGTTGAATACTCCAGCGATCACCTGCTCGATACCCATGCATCGAGAATTCGCATGAAAATCAAGGAAATCAGCGATATCAAGGTACTTCACGCCGTTCGAGGCGTGGGTTATCGCTTGCTCAGCAACTAGCCGCGCCAGGATTGGTTGAGTGGTCGTCCTTCTGCATAACCTGATGCAGATTGGATTCCGACAAGTGCTTTCTCGGCGAACTCTTCCAATGAGCGAGCGCCTGCATAGGTGCATGATGAGCGAAGTCCCGAGATGATCTCGTCGATCAAATCTTCAACGCCTGGGCGGATTGGGTCCAAGTACATCTTTGATGAAGAGATACCTTCTTCAAACAACGCCTTACGTGCCCGGTCGAATGCATCTTCCTTTGAGGTACGTGCAGCAACTGCGCGCTTTGACGCCATTCCGAAAGACTCTTTATATGGGCGTCCTGCACTGTCGCGAAGGAGGTCGCCAGGAGATTCGTATGTTCCAGCAAACCAAGAACCGATCATGACCTGGGATGCGCCGGCGGCGAGAGCGAGCGCAACATCGCGTGGGTGGCGGACTCCACCATCTGCCCAGACGTGCTTGCCATGCTTCTTTGCCTCGGCGGCACATTCAAGGACTGCGGAAAATTGTGGGCGTCCAACGCCTGTCTGCATGCGGGTTGTACACATAGCTCCTGGGCCAACTCCGACCTTGATGATGTCTGCTCCTGCTGCAATGAGGTCGCGGACGCCCTCTGCTGTAACAACGTTGCCAGCAACGATGGGGACACCGAGGTCGAGCTTCTTGATGATCTGTAGCGCTTCAATCATCTTCTTCTGGTGGCCATGAGCTGTGTCTACAACGAGAACATCTGCTCCAAAAGCTACGAGCTGCTTTGCTTTTTCAGCGATATCGCCGTTGATGCCTACTGCTGCTGCGATACGAAGGCGACCCCTGGCATCGAGTGCTGGCTTATACAAAGTTGCACGAAGTGCGCCTGTACGAGTCACGATTCCTACGAGTTCGCCATTGGCAGAGACAACAGGTGCAACTGCGCGGACCTTCTCGTTAAGGAAATCAAATGCTTGGCGTGGATCAAGAGTGTCAGGCATTGTTGTTAGCTCCGCCGTCATGACCTGACCCAACTGTGTAAAGCGATCCACGCTGTGCAGATCATCTTCAGTCACGATTCCTACTGGCTTATTGCCTTCAACGATAACAACTGCGCCATGTGCGCGCTTATTAATCAGGCTTGCTGCATCAGCAACAGTTTGCTGAGGTGTCAAAGTAATTGGTGATTCAAAGAATGAGTGACTTGCCTTTACTGCAGCGATTGTCTCGGCAACGATGGGAAGCGGAATATCTTGTGGAATCACCACGATGCCACCACGACGGGCAACCGTCTCCGCCATACGACGACCAGCGATCGCTGTCATGTTGGCTACGACCAAAGGAATCGTTGTTCCGGTTCCGTCGGTTGTATCGAGGTCGACCTCCATACGGCTTGAGATCTCAGAAGATGACGGTGCCATAAAGACATCATCGTAAGTAAGGTCGTATTGAGGTTCAGTGATGAAGCGCATGGCAGGAGCCTATTCTCTTGAAGGTGAGAAACCTGGCGGAGACGAGGAGATTTGAACTCCTGAAGGGTTTAACCCCTTACCTCGTTAGCCGTGAGGACTGTGAGGAGTACCTAACTCTCATCTACGCTTGATGAGGTAGTTTACATTGCAATTCACAGTTTGAAATCTCATCAACTAGGGCTAATTCCTGGGCAAAAAGTGGGCAAAAAGTGGGCAAAAAGATTTGTGCTTAAACACAATATCCCCTGGCTTATCTCTAAGACAGGGGATTTATGCTCAATCTGGCGGAGACGAGGAGATTTGAACTCCTGAAGGGTTTAACGCCTTACCTCGTTAGCGGTGAGGCGCACTCGACCAAGCTATACGACTACCCTTGACTCCATGACAAATCCGCGAGTGTATGTAAATCCCAAAACTGGTTCAGTAAAAATCATGGGGCTCGTTGATATAGTCGATAAAGATGGCAACATCATCGAGTCCACAGAAAATGTAAAGTTCTGTGGTTGCAAGCTCTCACTTAAGTACCCGTATTGCGACGGTTCGCACCGCGCAATAACGGGTGAAAGTAAGCCTACGATTTCTTAGCTGCCCCTGGTTTCGCATATCGCAACCAAGTGATGATCAAGCAGATAAATGAGTATGCAGCCAGTATTCCTAAGAAGGTAGATGCTTGGAATGCAACCAAGCCCATGCCGAATAAGAATGGTCCGAAAGCTGCAATAGAGGAGACCCATCCGATTACTCCGCCCGCCTGACGTGGAGGGAAGATCATCGGCATCTGCTTAAAGGTGGAAGCGTTTCCGATACCGGCAAAGAAGAAGATTGAAATCATGCCGTATAAGAAGGAGTGGAATTCGCTCGATAGGTACGTTGCACCCTGTGAAATATCTGGGTTTACATGTTGCATTGTGAAGAGAATCGATCCGATGATTCCTGCTCCAGAGACCATTGTCCAAGGCGCTCCACCGAACTTATCTGTAAGAGGTGCAAAGACAATACGTGCGGCTGCACCGACTAGTGGTCCAAGAAAGGCATATTTAGCAACATCTGGAACGGAGTAACCACTTACCATCAATGTTCGAGTGCCATCAACGATCTTGACGATATCTTCATTTCCGGCTCCGAAGATGTTCTTGATAAGAAGACCAAATTGAGCTGACAAGCCAGAGAAAATTCCGAATGTCATTACATAGAGAAGTGTCATCCACAATGTGTCGATATTGCCGAAGATATCAAGCTGTTTACGGAAGTTAGCCTGGATAGGAACATCCTTCAAAATTGTCCACGCCAAGAGCGCTCCGATAACAATAAATGGAACGTAGAAGTAAGCAGCATTTTGGTACCAAGCATCAGATACAACTCCTGTTGTTGGATCCTTAAACTTCTGAGCTGAGCCCATGACACCAACCAGTGAGAAGCCCACAATCCAAGGAGTAAGGAATTGAACAAAGCTGACACCGAAGTTTCCTAAACCAGCTTGAAGTCCGAGTGTTGTGCCCTGCATTCTCTTTGGGAAGAAATATGAGGTGCTCGGCATAAATCCTGAGAATGCACCTCCACCGATTCCGGATAGGAAGGCGAGTAGCAAGAAGTGCTTAAAGCTTGTCTCTGGATTTTGAACTGCCATTCCCCAACCGACAATTGGTACGAGCAAGAGCAAGGTTGTCAGTGTGACTAATTTTCTCGTGCCGAGAATTGGAGGTAGGAACATCCAGAGAATTCGGAGGAATCCACCGGCCAGACCAGGCATCGCAGTAATCCAATAGAGCTCGTTCTGAGTTAATGTAAAACCAAGACCTTGAAGTTTTGGAGCGAGGGCGCTGGCGAGAAACCATGTCGCGAATGCCAAACCTAAGTTGAAGGTCGTGATCATTCCAGTCTTATGCGAAAGCTTTGAATCCCAGCGACCTTCTTCAGGCGACCAATCTTCAATGGACTTAGCTGATTTTTCTTTACTCATTTTCACTCCTTATGTTGGCGCTCGAAGATATGTAACAAATTAGGGGAACTCTTTTGAAGAAGGCGCATGACCACCACGTGCATCCACAGAAGAGAGATCAAAGCTAAAAAGAAGAGAACGGCAAAGGGTGATGATTTGATTCCGCTCAACTCTTGGGTATAACCAAAGATAGGCAGTAGTAAGAATCCTCCTAGCGCACCGAGGGCTCCCACCAATCCACCAACTGCTCCGACACGATCAGGGAAGTACTCGGGGATATGTTTATACACCGCCGCCTTTCCAATGCCCATCGCGCTACCGAGAATCACAGTAATTATTGTGAAGAAGACGAGATTGACTTGCCATGGCAAAATTTCGATGACCCCACTGGCAGATTTGCTCTTTGCGACTTCGACGACAATATGACCTTGAGGCATCATCAACAATCCGCTTGATAATAAAATGACGATGAAAGTCCAGTACATAATCTTTCGTGCACCGATTGTGTCAGATAGGAAGCCACCCAGTGGTCGAAGAAGTGATGCTGGGAAGATAAAGAGCGCCGTCAAAAGGGCTGCCTTCCACAACACAATTCCAAATTGTGCTTCGTAATATTTAGGAAGCATCGATGCAAGTGCGACATATGCACCGAACATCACCGTGTAATAGAGAGCAAATCTCCATACTCGAACTTCCTTGAGTGGCTTGATCTGCTCGCGCATTGGAATTGTTGAACCAGGTTTACGATCATTGCGAGGTGTAAAGAAATAGATAATGGCCGCCATAATTACCAAAAGGACGGCATAGATCACAGGTATCAAACGCCATCCGCCTAATACCAAGCCACCAAGGAAGGTCGTGCTTGCAGTGGCTGTAATGATGATCGGTCCAATAAGTTTTGTAACCGAGGCTCCAACATTGCCGGCGCCGAATACGCCTAGTGCAAAACCTTGTTTCTCTCGTGGAAACCATGCGCTATTCCATGCAATGCCTGAACTAAATGAGTTACCGGCAATTCCAATAAAGAAGGCGAGAATAAAGAGAGTTGTCACGCTCTCTGCCTTGCTGAGTAGCGCTGTCGGAATCGCGGCGAGCAATAGCAGAACCAACATTACTTTTCGGCCACCGAATTTATCAGCCCAGATACCTGTAAATAAACGCCAGATAGATCCATTAAGAATTGGAAGAGCTGTCAACCAGTAGAACTGTGTATCGCTTAAGTTGAATTCTTTTTGAATCGGAATCGCAAGGATTCCAAATTGAAGCCATACAGCGAACATCAATGTGAATGCAACTGAACTTAAGACCAGTACTGAGTTGCGCTCTTTATTAATACCCAAGCATTCACCCAACTTCTCATTCATAACTTTATTGAAACTATTATGCTCGAGCATATTGGTAGTTCTCAACCTCCAAACAGGGACTAAAGTCCCTATTCATTTTCTTCACGCGTAGGAGATGATTAGGTATTGAACAAGAGAGGTGTAGCACTCATGAAAATGCAGGGCAAAATTGACGATAATTTCATTGACTTCCTGATTTCGACCAGATCACTTTTATCTCGCACCAATGTTTCCGCTGATCATCGTTCTGTCTATTACAAAGGCGGACGTGATAGCGATAATTTTTATCGCGAACGTTGGTCGCATGACAAGATTGTTCGATCTACTCATGGCGTTAACTGCACTGGTTCTTGTTCATGGAAAGTGTATGTAAAAGATGGAGTCATCACTTGGGAGACACAACAGACTGACTACCCATCTGTTGGAGCTGACTCACCTGAATACGAACCACGCGGATGCCCACGAGGTGCAGCATTCTCTTGGTACACCTACTCACCTACTCGAATTCGTTTTCCTTATGTACGCGGATTTTTACTCGATGCATATCGAAAAGCTAAAGTCACTGTTGGCGGCGACCCAGTGGATGCATGGGCGAGCATTGTTGAAAATCCTGAAGTCAGCGCGCAATATAAATCTCTGCGCGGCAAAGGTGGGTTAGTTCGTGCATCATGGGATGAAGCTCTAGAAATTGTTGCAGCTGCACAGGTCTACACAATTAAAGAATTTGGACCCGACCGCGTTGCAGGTTTCTCACCAATTCCTGCGATGTCAATGGCATCGCACGCAGCAGGTGCGCGATACACATCGCTCATCGGTGGAACGATGTTAAGTTTTTACGATTGGTACTGCGATCTTCCGATTGCATCTCCGCAAATTTGGGGAGATCAAACAGATGTTCCTGAATCTGCAGATTGGTGGAATGCTTCTTACCTCATTATGTGGGGTTCGAATATTCCGACAACTCGAACACCTGATGCTCACTTCATGACTGAAGCTCGATATAAGGGTCAAAAAGTAGTAAGTGTGAGCCCAGATTATGCAGATAATACAAAGTTTGCGGATGAGTGGCTTCCTGCTCAACCAGGAACAGATGGCGCACTTGCAATGGCGATGGGTCATGTCATTCTCAAAGAATTTTACGTCGACCGTGAAACTCCTGAATTCTTAGATTATGTGAAGAAATTTACAGATCTTCCATTCTTGGTCTCTCTTACTGAAGTCAATGGAAAGCTAACTGCAGATCGATTTGTTACCGCAACTGACCTGAAGATCGAAAGTGACTCTTCAGATTGGAAACCAGTACTTGTTGAAAAAGGTAGCGGTGAGGTTTTCATTCCTAACGGAACTATTGGAGACCGCCACACCGATGCCGGAATCGGAAAGTGGAATCTCGATCTCGAAGGTCATGATCCAGCTCTCTCATTTTATGACGAAGGTAATTTCGCAGAAATTTCGCTACCAAGATTTGATATGGATGGCGAAATCATTTCTCGTGGAGTTCCGATTAAGAAGCTTGGCGACCTCCAGGTCACAACTGTTTACGATTTGCTCTTAGCTCAATACGGAGTCAAGCGCGAGAATCTTCCTGGCCAATGGGCTAGCGGCTATGACGATGCACAGGCGCTTTATACGCCAGCATGGCAAGAGGAAATTACATCTGTCAGCGCAGAGTCGGTCATCAGAATTGCACGCGAGTTCGCACAAAATGCAAAAGACTCTGGCGGCAGATCTATGATTACTCTGGGCGCTGGTACAAACCACTGGTATCACTCCGACACAATTTATCGCGCAATAATTTCGCTCGTACTTCTTACCGGATGCCAAGGTAAGAACGGTGGTGGATGGGCACACTACGTTGGACAAGAGAAGGCACGACCATTTACTGGTTGGGCACAACTTGCCTTCGGCTCAGATTGGTCTCGACCAGCTCGCCAAATGGCAGGAACATCATTTTGGTATATGGCAACAGATCAGTGGCGTTATGACTCATGGGGGGCCGAAAGTCTGACAACTCCACTCTCCCGCGGAACTCTCAATAACACTTCTATGGCGGACACTCTTGTGAAAGCAGTTCGCATGGGATGGACGCCATCATTTCCAACATTTAACAAGAACCCGATTGCGATAGTCGAAGAGGCAAAGCGTCAGGGTAAAGACCCTAAGGATTATGTTGTCGACTCACTCAAAAACGGAGATCTTGATTTCGCTGTTTCTGATCCCGATAATCCCATTAACTTCCCACGAGTATTAACTGTCTGGCGAGCAAATCTATTGGGCTCTTCTGGAAAAGGTAACGAGTACTTCCTCGACCATTTACTCGGTGCAGATGGCGCTCAAAGCGGAGCTATGACTCCCCCAGAAAAAAGACCAAAGGAAGTCGTGTGGCGCGAAGGTTCGCCAAAGGGCAAACTGGATCTGCTTGTCTCGCTAGATTTTAGAATGACAAGTACTGGTCTCTTCTCTGACGTTCTACTTCCAGCTGCAACCTGGTACGAGAAGTTTGATCTCTCTTCAACGGATATGCACCCATTTATTCATGCATTTAGCGCAGCTATCAATCCACCATGGCAGGCACGTTCAGATTACGACGCCTTCCAGCGATTGGCTCAGGTATTTAGCAACCTCTCCGAAAAACATCTCGGAGTCCAGAGCGATATCGTTGCAACTCCATTACAACATGACACTCCTACTGAGGTGGCGCAGCCATTTGGTTATGTAAAGGATTGGAAGCTCGGAGAGTGCGAACCAATTCCTGGCAAGACGATGTTCAACTTAACAGTCGTCGAACGTGATTACTCAGCGATCGCACAGAAGATGCAGACGCTTGGACCAAATGTTGAAACTCTCGGAACAGTTGTTAAGGGAGTGACCCTTAAGCAAGGACGAGCTGTTGAATATCTTAAGGGAGTCAACGGTGTAGGTACTGATGGAGTTGCAGCGGGAAGACCGTTGCTTCAAACTGCTGAACAAGCATGCGAAACAATTCTCGCTCTCTCTGGCGTATCAAACGGCCATGTCGCCGTTGCTGGTTTCAGAGAACTTGAAAAGCGCACTGGCCAACGTATGGCAGACCTCGCAGAAGATAATGAGGGTAAGCAAATCACCTTTGCTGATACTCAATCACGTCCGCAAGGTGTAATCACTTCCTGGGAATGGTCTGGAAGCGAACATGACGGTCGTCGATATTCACCATTTACGATCAACGTTGAGCGCTTAAAACCTTGGCACACATTGACGGGTCGTCAGCACTTCTTCTTAGATCATCAGTGGATGTCTGAACTCGGTGAGCAAATGCCTACATTTAGACCACCGTTAAACCTCGCCGCTCTCGCAAATTATCCAAAAATTGGAGCTCAAGACGAGTTGGGTATTGCAGTTCGATATCTGACACCACACTCAAAGTGGTCCATCCACTCTGAATATCAGGACAACTTATTTATGTTGGCCTTATCTCGTGGCGGGCCAGATCTTTGGATGAGCGTTGAAGATGCTCAGAAGATTGATGTGAAAGATAACGATTGGATCGAGGCAGTCAACCGAAACGGCGTCATCGTCGCAAGAGCTGTTGTCTCCCACCGTATGCCTGAAGGTCTTGTCTATATGTATCACGCAAAAGATAGAACGATTGATGTCCCACGAGTAGAAGCAACAGGTAAACGAGGAGGAATTCACAACTCACTCACGCGTCTTCTGTTGAAGCCAACTCACCTCATCGGAGGTTATGCGCAACTCTCATACGGCTTTAATTACTATGGTCCGACCGGAAATCAACGCGATGAAGTAACGGTAATTCGCCGTCGCTCACAGGAGGTTCAGTACTAATGAGAGTCATGGCCCAAATCGGAATGGTGATGAACCTTGATAAGTGCATCGGTTGTCACACATGTTCAGTGACATGTAAACAAACATGGACGAATCGCCAAGGCGTTGAATATGTATGGTTTAACAACGTTGAGACTCGCCCCGGAATCGGATATCCACGCACCTATGAAGACCAAGAACAATGGCAAGGTGGATGGACTCTTAAGCGCAATGGAAAGCTTCGCCTGAAATCAGGTGGTCGCCTCAGCCGTTTATCTAAAATATTCAGCAATCCCAAGTTGCCTGGACTCGATGATTATTACGAGCCATGGACATATGACTATGACAATCTCATTAGCTCACCAACAACAGATACGGTTCCAGTAGCTAGACCGAAATCTCTCATTACCGGTAAGAATATGAAGATTGAGTGGAGCGCCAACTGGGATGATGATCTTGGCGGTACATATAAGACTGGCCAAGATGACCCCATGCTTAAAGGAATTGAAGATTCAGTTAAATTTGAGTTTGAAAAGTCCTTTATGTTCTACCTTCCTCGGATCTGCGAACATTGCCTCAACCCTTCTTGCGTCGCATCGTGTCCATCAGGTGCGATGTACAAGCGCAGCGAAGATGGCATCGTTCTCGTCGACGGTGATAAATGCCGCGGTTGGAGAATGTGCGTTACCGGTTGCCCATATAAGAAGGTCTACTTCAACCATCGCAGCGGAAAAGCTGAAAAATGCACTCTCTGCTTCCCACGACTTGAAGTGGGTCAACCTACTGTCTGCGCCGAGACCTGCGTAGGTCGCTTGCGCTATATCGGTTTATTCCTCTACGACGCAGATCGAGTACTAGAAGCTGCTTCAGTAGAAAATGATCAAGATCTCTATGAAGCTCAGCTCAGCCTGCTCTTAGATCCTCACGATGAGGCAATCATTGCTCAGGCGAAAAAAGATGGTATTCCTGAGGATTGGCTTGAAGCTGCAAAGAATTCACCTGTATATAAATTGGCAAAAGAGTACAAAGTGGCTCTTCCGCTCCATCCTGAATATCGAACAATGCCGATGGTCTGGTACATCCCACCTTTGTCACCTGTAGTCGATGCTCTAAAAAATACAGGAAATGATGCAGAAAATGTCAATAATCTATTTGCTGCAATCGACACATTGCGAATCCCTGCACAGTACCTCGCAAATTTGATGTCAGCCGGCGATGTCACAGTTATCGATAATGTTCTCAAAAAGCTCGCAGCAATGCGTTCATATATGCGAGATTTCAACTTAGGCAACGAATTTAATGAAGAGATTCCTAACTCAGTTGATATGTCTGGCGAAGATATGTACGAAATGTACAAGTTGCTCGCTATCGCAAAATATAAGGATCGCTATGTAATCCCTGCGGCTCACAAGGAGACTGCGGATAGATTAGAAGAAGCGATGTCGAGCGGATGCAGCGTCAACTTTGACGAGGTATCTCCAAAATCAACCGATGGCAGAAATCCGATTCCAGTTGCTATCGAGACATTTAGCTTGACTAAAAAGAGAATGTACTCTGAAACCTATTCTGAGATTACAGATGAGGATAAGAAATGATAGATATCGAGACTCGTCGTCTATATGCTGCCGCCTCTATTGCGTTGAGATATCCAGAACGAGATCTTCTTCAAGCAATTGAAGGAATCGAGAGCGAACTCGATAATTTCAACCCACAGATTAAAGAGGTACTGTGGGATTTGATTACCTACTTCAGCGCCAAATCCCTCATGGATATCCAGATGGAGTATGTAAAGACATTCGATCGCAAACAACGCGGATGTCTCTACCTTTCTTATTACCTCAATGGCGATACAAGAAAGCGTGGAATGGCCCTTCTGGACTTTAAAGGAACATTTGCCTCTGAAGGTTGGGCTGCAACACCCGATGAGTTAGACGACTTCTTGCCTACATTGATCGAATTTATTGCAGTCACTGGCTCGCCTGCCGGACTGAATCTGCTCATCGAACACAAGGCTGGAATAGCCCTGCTATCTATAGCGTTACGTGACATGAAATCTCCATATGCGCCTATCGTGAAATTACTTCTTGAGACCATACCTGGGGATAAAGATCATTTAACCTTGAAATTAATAGAGACTGGGCCACCTACTGAGATGGTGGGATTGAACCCTTACTCTGGAGAGAAGAGCGAAATGTCATCAGTGGGTGCACCATGTTGAAATTAATATGGACAACAGGGCCATACATCGCAACTATCGTCTTCATCGTCGGGATGTTCTGGCGATACAAATTCGATAGATACGGTTGGACTTCACGATCATCACAGATGTACGAATCTCGCTTACTTCGTATCGGATCACCGCTTTTTCATTTCGGTCTCTTAATGGCACTCGGTGGACACTTCATGGGACTTGTTATTCCTGAATCAGTAACCGAGCGACTTGGTATTAGCGAAAAGTTGTATCACATTGTTGCAGTTGCGATGGGATCTCTTGCTGGGGTCATGGTTGTGATGGGAATGTCAATCTTAATTTATCGTCGTCGTACAGTTACTCGGGTATTTCAGGTAACAACCAAAATGGATAAATTAATGTATCTCGTTCTTGGAACTTTGATTGGTCTCGGTGTCTACAACACAATCGGTATCAACCTTCTCAACCTTCCTGGTAAATATCCTGACGGGTATAACTATCGTGAAACTGTTGCTGTCTGGTTCAGATCGGTTGCAACTTTCAGCCCTCGAGCCGAACTCATGTCTGAAGCTCCCCTGACTTTTCAGCTACATGCACTCGCTTCAATGGCGCTGATTGCCATTATTCCAATAACTCGATTGGTCCATATATTTTCTGCACCTATCGGTTATTTGTCACGACCTTACTTGGTCTATCGCTCACAGACAGCAAAGAAGAGCCGTCGAGGTTGGGAGCCAACCCTCCGGTAGGCTTCACGATGTGAGAGATGATCTACTACGCGAGATAGTTCTAATATCTAGCGAAGTTTCCCTAGAGCGCATCATGCTCAGCACTCATGCAGCTGCCGGCAGGTTAATCTTTAGCGATAGCTGCGTATTTTCGATTGGTGAAAACTCACACGTTCACTTCTCTCTCGGTCATGCAGCTACCCCGGCCGAGAGAGAAATCGCTGATTCACTTGCCCGGGTTGCCACTCTGGCGCTAGAGAATTCGCGCTCTAGTGAGCTCAAAATCAGGTTGCAGGTTGACGCCGAGCGTTTTCGAATCGCACGTGATCTCCATGATCGAGTCCTCCAGCGAATATTTGCAACCGGAATGTCGCTTGAAGGCGCACTTCGTAAAGCAGTTGTCGATGATGTCATCACCGCACTCAAGGCAGCCATTATTGATCTCAATGAGACCGTCGGTGAAATTCGAACAACCGTTTACTCGTTGAAAGGCTCTAAAAGCTCACTTCGTAAGCAGCTTCTGACAGAAATTGAGCGTTCTCGATTGATGTGGAGCGTCCCCGTCGACTTTAATATTGAAGGACCGGTCGACACCCTTATCGAGAGTTCGAAATATGACGACATTATCGCCGTCACTGCCGAGCTCTTAAATAACGCCGGACGGCACGGAGATGGAGAGAGAATTAAATATAAGCTCTCCGTAGAAGATCAGATGATTGTTATTTCGGTAAAGAATGGCGCTGCGCTGCAAGCGGAAATCGAGCCTGGTGAAGGGTTGAAGAATTGCAGCCATCGTGCAAATAAACATGGTGGTGCGATGGTTGTTGAAAACTTAAAACCAGGTCTGCATATTCTCTGGACTATTCCACTGTGAATCTGGTCGCAGACCTAAACGTGTAACCAACGACGCCGCCTGGGTTCGTCTTTCCAAACCTAATTTACTTAAGAGCGAGCTCACGTAATTCTTTACTGTCTTTTCTGCAATAAACATCTCTTCGGATATTTGGCGGTTGGTCAGACCTTCTCCGATTAGGACCAAGATGCGTTTCTCCTGCTCACTGAGATCGGCCAAATCTGCAGCAGGTGACCCAGATAGTTTCAGTCTTTCGCGTACGCGTTGAGCTGCATGTTCATCGAGGATGCTCTCACCGCATGCAACTTTTTGGACTGACTTGATGAGTACATCGCCTTTAATATCTTTAATTAGATATCCACTTGCTCCGGCAAGGATCGCTCCAAGTAAGGCTTCATCGTCGGCATATGCGGTTAACATGATGATTTTTACACCTGGGACTTGTGACAGTACTTCTCTGCAGAGCTCGACGCCATTTCCATCAAGCATCCTGACATCAAGTATTGCTACATCGGGAAGATGAGCTTTAATTGCTCTTAAACCATCGAATGTGCTTCCCGCTTCAGCTACTACTTCCATCTCATGATGCGATTGAAGTAATTCTTTGAGCCCACGACGAACGAGTTCGTGGTCGTCAACAATTACAATTCTAATCACCCGAGGGATTCTACTTTGTAATGCACTATTCTCTGAACATGATTTCAGTTCATTTCTATGCAGCTGCTAGAAGTGCAGCCGGTGCAAATATGCTTGAAATGAATGCATCAACTATCGACGAATTACGCTTAATTCTCAGTGGAATCAACTCTGATTTCGCAAAAGTGCTTCCAACCTGCACTTTCTTAATTGATGGCGAAACGTGCAGGGATTCTTCGAAGTTGCTTGCTAGTGGTGCGCGAATCGATGTTCTTCCGCAGTTTTCTGGCGGTTAACCGCCGATTGCTGACATCGGCCGTGATGGCTTAATAAAAGTTGCGTCATTAATTCCGTGTCCGGCTAGTTTTCCACGAACCGTTTCAGATATCGCAAGTTTCAGTTTCTCGATTTTTTGATCTTCTGGCAATGATTGGTTTCTCAGAATTGCTCGGAGATCAGTTTCTGTATTTGAGAATAAACATGAACGCAGTTGTCCATCCGATGTCAGGCGCAAACGATCGCACGATGCACAAAATGGTCTCGTTACACTTCCAATGATTCCAACAGTCTGTGGCCCGCCATTGATATAAAACTGCTCTGCAGGCGAAGAACCGCGCCCGGTGACAGGTGTTAATTCGTATTCTTGATTGATATCTCTAAATATTTCTTCGGCGGTGATGAGGTTCTCTCGAGTCCACTGGTCGCCGGCATCAAGTGGCATCTGTTCGATAAATCGAAGCTCTACATCTTCTGAGAGAGCCCAATCAAGAAGTGGCAGCGCCTCATCATCATTGATTCCTCTTATTAAAACTGTATTGATCTTGATAGGTGTGAGTCCGGCTGCCTTTGCTGCCTGAATTCCTTCGATCACATCTTCGTATCTATCTCTAAAGGTCAGTCTCTTAAATCGCTCCCAATCCAGCGTATCTAAACTTATATTGATTCTCTTTAAGCCGGCATCGGCTAATTGCTGAGCGACCTTGGAGAGTGCCACACCGTTGGTGGTCATAGACAACTCAGGCGCATTCTCGAGAGCGCTAATTCTCTGGACTATCTCGACAATATCTGGGCGCAGAAGTGGTTCACCTCCAGTGAGCCGAACTTCAGTCACACCTTGAGAGACGGCTACTTCGACAATCTTTATCAATTCATCGGTTTTCAGTAATTCATGTGATGGAAGCCATTTGTTAAAGTCAAAAGGCATGCAATAGGTGCACCGTAGAGAACATCTATCGGTTAAGGAGACTCGTAAATCTCGGTGTACTCTGCCGAAGGTATCAACGAGAGCAGAATTGTTTATCAAGCGCTATTCACCCACTCTGAAGTGCCATCTTCGAACTCTTGGAACTTCCAAATAGGGAGCTCTGACTTGACTCTCTCCACTAATTCTCGGCAACAGTCAAAAGCTGCACCGCGGTGGGCAGCAGATACAGCAACTGCAAATGCCGTCTGGCCAATAGGAATTTCACCGTATCGATGTGCAACTGCAACGTTGGTCACATCAAAACGCGTGGTTACTTCGGTCGCGATCTCAAGTAAAACTTTCTCTGCAGAGGGGTGTACCTCATATGTAAGTTTGGTGACAGCGCGATCGTAATCGTTATTACGGACATCGCCGCTGAAAACAACGATAGCCCCTGCACTTTTGCTGGCAACTGACTCGGAGAGCTCAGATGCAGAGATTACGAGATCAGTTATCTTTGATGTGATCATGGCCGGCTAACTGATCGTGAACATGCTTGGCAATTCTTTCAAGAACAATCAACCCATCGCGAACTCCATGAGGCGAACCTGGAAGATTGACTATAAAGCTCTTCTTATGTATGCCTGCCAACCCTCTGGTGAGATCAGCAGTCGGTACTTCATCCCTTGAGTATGCTCGTAGCGCCTCGGCAAATCCGGGAATCTCTTTCTCAATAAAAGGTCGTGTGGCTTCAGGAGTGACATCGTGCACCGATATTCCTGTACCGCCAGTTGTTACTATTAAATCAACACCACGTTGAAGTGATTCATCAATTGCAGATGATATTTCTTCAACAATATCTTTAACTATGACGTAATCGATGGGTACATAACCCATCTTGCCTAGACCTTCTTGCAATATTAATCCGCTTTTATCCTGGTAAATACCCACTGAAGCTCTGTTGCTGACGGTGATTACGGATGCTTTCATTGACGCACCCAGTCACCATTTTTGCCACCGCTCTTTGAGTCAATATGAATATTTGTAAGTTCTGCCAGGGGATCCATGCTCTTGATCATGTCAATGAGCGTCAGACCGGCGACCGAAACTGCTGTCAGTGCTTCCATCTCCACACCCGTGCGATCTGCTGTCCTTACCTCAGATGAGATTGAGATAGAACTTTCATGAATCTCAAATGTAATTTCAACTTTATGAATCGCAATGGGATGACATAGAGGAATCAGATCACTTGTCTTCTTAGCGCCCATAATTCCGGCGATACGAGCTGTTGCAAGAACATCACCTTTGGGAGCGCGGTTTTCTACAATCGCTGCCATGACTTCAGAGTTGAGCTTTACTTCGCCAGAAGCGTGCGCAATCCGAAGGCTTTGTTCACGGGTAGATACATCCACCATGTGTGCTTCGCCGTGCTCATTGATGTGACTAAGGCTCATAAGGGTAATTCTAGCCACCTCAGCGAGGTCCATGGTGACGTGCAGACTGCGAAGCCATCGGCAGTAGCGAGACTGCGAAGCATTGCACTTCCTAAATATTTTCCGGATTCAAACTCGCCATTATGAAGTTTTCCAGGAATTAATCGCGTGAAATTTGGTTGAGCTTGCAGCTCCTCTTTTGTTGAGATCAATGGAAGTTCCACATGTTCTTTACCAAGAAGAGTGTTAATCAACGGAACCCCAAGGGTCATCAGCGCAACCACCGCCGAAAGAGGGTTCCCTGGAAGGCCAAGGAGTGGAATGGCTGACAATTCTCCTAAAACTTGGGGATGTCCTGGTCGAACTTCCACCTTATTAATATGAATCACGCCATTTAATTGTGCAACTGCTGCATGGAAAAAATCTCGAGGTCCATCTGCAGTTCCACCTGTGGTGACGATTACATCACTGTGGTGAGTGGCACGTTCTAACGCGTCAACAGTTGCATTTAAGTCATCAGATATGTATTCGATAGATACGACTTCACATCCCAATCTCTCAAACCAGAGTGGGAGTTGGACCCCAAGTGAGTCTCGAACCAGACCATTGTTGGGAATTCCGGAATGCATAATCTCATCGCCTAAGAGCAGTAATGAAATTCTTGGCCGCTTTACAACCGACACCTGGTCATACCCTGCAGCGGCGAGCAACCCCACCATTCCGGGTGAAATTGATTCGCCACGCGTAATCAGGAGTTCACCAAGTTGAGCTTCCTCGCCTACCGGTCGAAAATCTTTCGCTTTCTTTGTTTGACCTGAAACATATCCATCAACGACTGTCGCGTTTTCCCAACGCAAAATTCCGAAAGTTCCTTCTGGAATGACTGCGCCGGTTGCAATGCTTACGGCTTCGCCTTCATGCAATTGACCGCTAAATGGCTCTCCAGCTCTTACTTCTCCAATTATCTTCCAGCGACCTTCAGTAGATGAGAGTGCATAGCCATCCATTGCACTGGTTTGGTAGGTAGGAAGAGGTACGAGCGAAACACAATCCTCGGAGGTAATTCTGCCTGCCGCTTTGCTTACCTCGCACATTTCGCTGCCGAGTCTGCCCGCAACAGTACGTGCACGCATTCTTGCTTCATCCCATGTTGGCTCAATCAGAGTCATGAAGGTATTCCCATCAGTATTTTCTTAGCGGTCTCTAATTGCTCGGGTCTATCAATATC
>CALJUA010000147.1 GCA_937975715.1 uncultured Candidatus Planktophila sp. | reverse complement strand
ATTGTCGTTACTAGGCGTGATGCAAAACCATGTCCACCATCTTCATCGCTAAAAGATCGCACAAGTTGCGGAACGAAGATTGCGGTGAGCGCACCACCCACCAACAAGTTGTAGAGAATATTGGGCATTGTGTTTGCAACGTTGTAAGTATCTGCCAAAAGGGCGGTACCTAAAACAGCTACACCGAGTATTGCACGGAAGAAACCGGTAATGCGCGAAAGGATTGTTCCAACCGCCATAATCGAGGAAGCGCGAAAGAGTTCGTTATTTTTCACTCTTACGCCCCTTTCGAATGCGCCGTACAGATTGCGCTACTGCAGCCAAGAACAAGACGATCGCAGCAGCAGTTGTAAACCAGGCAACACGAGAATCAATCACAGTCATTGTGAGATTGAGCTTTGAAATTTCACCGACCAACGTTCCTTGAGGTGTCATAAATTGAGCCAAGACTAAAGTTGAACCCGAGGCAATTACCTGAAATGGAACAGCAATCTGAATCTGTGACTTTGGCGGAATCGTGATGTTGCTCAGGTTCTGCACCTGAATTCTTGAATTCATAGGAATTAACGAAAGACTAATTGTTGTTGCTGTTTCAAACTTATTGACAAGTGTCAACGGAACCTTTGTTGTCTCAGAAGTCAATTGATAACGACCAGAGACAACCTTTAACTTACCTGCAACTTTTCGAACGGCTTCACGCGCGGAGTAAGAGAAATACGCGCGATCTTCAACGCTCAGAAGTGGGTTGAGAACAATTCCTAAACGCTGTCGTAGTTCGGTAATCTCTGGAACCGGCATCACTTTGCTGAGGCCCAGTAAAAGAGCGCGCTCTGTGCGGTAAAACTCTTGATATTGGCTCTCTAGGCGAGACTTTCCACTACCCCAACCATTCTGTGAAATTACAGGGCGAGAGAAGAAACGCTTGAGCTTTGCAGCACCCAGCGCTGAGTAGAACCTGATCTCACTTGGTGCCAACTTACGAGCAAGTGCGGCATCTGGATTTCCGTAAGGAAGGGCAACGATTGGATTTCCCACAGTTGCAATCCGAAGTTGCTGCAACCAAATGGTTGCGATTGATTGCCCGACAGGATCTTCCTTACCTTCAAATGTATAACCGTTTGCCATGTCGAGAACTTCATCAATCAAATATGCATCAATAACCCATGTGGCGCTCTTATTAGATGAGAAGAGAGCTTTACCAAGACGACCATCTGGAGTCAGTGTGGTAGCTAATTCGTTATCGCGGAAAGTTCCATCAAAGTTACGGTGTGGAATATCCACGACTCTGATTACAGGAGTATCTGCAACTGCAGTAGGAAGCCCAATAACAAGTGCAAGTATCGCTAAGAGCGCAGCAGATATTTTTCTCATATCGCCTCGAGCTCTGTGGTTGCATTAGTGCGAGCAATCAATTTCTTCTCATCGGGATAAGCAAGCTTGTCGATGATTTCATTGAGTGGAAACCATGCAACCTCATCAACTTCGCTCTCTTGTGCTGCGAGCAAGCCACCACTTTCACGGAAGAGATAGTGATGAACAGTTTTATGGATGCGCTTTCCGCCGGCCATAAACCAGAAATCGATGATCCCGAGAGACTTTTCAATTGTTGATTGAAT
>CALJUA010000146.1 GCA_937975715.1 uncultured Candidatus Planktophila sp. | reverse complement strand
CTTCACGCTTTCTCGAGGGCTCGCAGGTTAGACTTCGCTCCATGAATCCAAGTGAGGCCCAAATTAATCCCGAGGAAATCCAGGGCTGGATCGCGGATGCAGTAAAGGCATTCTCCGCATCAACGAATCTCGATGAGCTCAAGACAGCTCGACTTGCCCATGTAGGCGATAAGGCTCCCATCTCTTTGGCCAGCCGTGCTCTTGGTTCGTTATCGCCCGAAGAGAAGGCATCTGCCGGCAAGATCATAGGTGAGGCCAAAGCTGAGATTGCCAAGGCGCTTGCTGATGCAACGGCTCGACTCGAGGCAGAACGCGATGCCCGGGTACTTCTTGAAGAAGTTGTCGACATTACTTTGCCAGTTCAGCGCACTCATCGTGGCGGACTGCATCCCATCTCAATCATCAAGAATGAAGTTTCAGATTTCTTTATTGAACAAGGCTTCTCAGTAGAAGAGGGTCCAGAGCTCGAATCCGGTTGGCTCAACTTCGATGCGCTCAATATTCCTGCAGATCATCCTGCTCGCACGATGCAAGATACTTTCTACATCGAACCAGTCGAATCCGGAATGGTGCTTCGCACACAGACATCTCCGGTACAGATTCGCTCAATGCTGACAAAGCAGCCACCGATTTATGTTATTAGCCCAGGTCGCACCTTCCGCGCAGATGAACTCGATGCGACCCATAGCCCAGTCTTCCATCAAGTTGAAGGCCTTGTCGTCGACAAAGGCATCACAATGGCACACCTCAAAGGAACGCTCGATAACTTTGCCCGTCATATGTTCGGCGATGAGGTAACAACTCGACTCCGTCCATCGTTCTTCCCTTTCACCGAACCAAGCGCTGAGGTAGATATCTTCTTCAATGGTCGCTGGATCGAATGGGGCGGTTGCGGAATGGTCAACCCTAAGGTTCTCGCAACCTGCGGAATCGATACATCTATCTACTCTGGCTTTGCATTTGGAATGGGACTCGAGCGCACACTCATGGTCCGACATGGAATTACCGATATGCATGACATCGTTGAAGGCGATCTTCGTTTCACACGCCAGTTTGGAGTAGGACTGTAAATGCGCGCTCCACTATCTTGGATAAAGGAATTCGTTGAAATTCCTGCAACAATTACTGCAGATCAAATTTCTGATGCGCTTATTCGTGTTGGATTTGAAGTTGAAGAAATCATCACGCAAGGCGCAGATCTCACTGGTCCACTGAAATTCGGAAAAGTTCTCTCAATCGAGGAAATCACTGAATTCAAGAAGCCTATTCGCTATGTCGGGCTCGATTGCGGCGAGGCAGAGACTCGTTACGTCATTTGTGGAGCAACAAACTTCGTCGTGGGGGACATAGTCTGCGTCGCTATTCCTGGCGCAGTTCTACCAGGTAACTTTGCAATCTCTGCCCGCGAAACTTATGGCAAGACTTCCAATGGAATGATTTGTTCAGGCCGTGAACTCGGCATCAGCGAGGATCATGCAGGAATCATGACTTTCCCTGAAGGTTCAGTAGAGATTGGTGGCGATGCAATCGCTGCCCTCGAAATCAACGACGTTATCTTCGATATTGCCGTCAATCCTGATCGCGGTTATGCGCTCAGTATCCGCGGAGTCGCTCGTGAAGTAGCAGCGTCACTTGGACTTTCATTCACAGACCCAGTCGATGCTCTTCGCGGAATATCTTTCGAAAATACCGGCAAGGGCGTTACTGCAAAGATTGTGGATCAAGATGCGGCAAGTGTCTTCTATCTTCGCACCCTCAGCAATTTTGATCAGAGTGCACAAACTCCTGTCTGGATGTGTCGTCGTATTGAGAAGATGGGCATGCGCTCTATCTCTCTCGTCGTAGATGTCACTAACTACGTCATGCTTGAATTGGGACAGCCCCTTCATGCATTTGATGCAGATAAGATTACAGGCGGACTTTCAATCAAGAGAGCAGGTTCTGTTCAGAAGTTCACCACCCTTGATGGACAAGAGCGCACTCTTGATCCTGATGATTTGATGGTATGTGATGATACAAAGCCTTTGGCTCTTGCAGGAACAATGGGCGGACTTGATTCAGAAATTACTGCAACAACTTCACGTATCGCTGTAGAAGCAGTTCGATTTAATCCCGTTGCTGTCGCCAAGAACTCTCGCCGACACAAGCTCTCTTCAGAGGCTTCACGTCGCCTCGAGCGAAGCGTCGATCCTTCACTTGCAGAATTTTCATCTGCGCGTTTCGTACAGTTACTGACCTCCCTTTCGACTGCTCAGCATGTTGAGACTGTTGTCGACGGCGCACCTCGCTATGCACCAATCGTTAAGGTCGTTCCTGCATATGTCGCATCAGTTCTCGGCATTGAGATAACACCGGCAGAGATTGCACAACACCTTCGCTCAGTTGGCTGTGACGTCAATGAATCAACATTCGAGGTTGACCCGCCTTCATGGCGCTCGGATCTCCTTCAGCCTGCTGACTTCGTTGAAGAAGTAGCTCGCATGGTGGGCTATGACAAGATTCCTTCAATTCTTCCACCACGACCTCTGCATGCATCGCTGACTCCAACACAGAAGCGCCGTCGTGCCATTGCTGCAATGTTGGCAAGTCGAGGCTTTGCTGAAGTCCAGACTTTCCCATTCACCAATCAAGAGACTATTGATGCGATGGGTTTTGTCGGCGAACGCGCAGCTACCTATCGCATTGCGAACCCAATGTCAGAAGAATTCCCGCTGATGCGAGTACATCTTGTTCCGGGCCTCATAGAGGTAGCTCAGCGCAATATCAGCCGTGGCGCAAAAGACTTTGCAATCTTTGAAATGGGTTCCATTTTCCGTAGCGCACAGAAACTTGTACCTGCCATATCTCCAGAGCTTGGTAAGCGCCCAGACCAGAGCGTGATTGATGCGATTACAGCGAGCGTGCCACCGCAGGCTTATCACGTTGCCGGTCTGCTCGTTGGCAAGACTGAAAATTCCGATTGGCAAGGCCCTGCTCGTTCATATACATGGCGAGATGCCATCGCTTACGCACAAGATATTTTGCAACTCTGTAATCTCAATTGGGAGATTAAGCGCTCTGACTTCGCACCGTGGCATCCAGGTCGATGTGCCGAACTCATCGTCGATGGAAAGGCAGTCGCTCACGCGGGCGAATTGCATCCTCGAATCGTTGCTGCATATGGACTGCCAGAGCGTTCTGTCGCTTTTGCTGTTGGTTTGAGCGCACTTCCCGATACCAAGTTGGTTCGACCATTTACTGTCGGAACAATGCCTGCAGCTCTGCAAGATGTTGCACTGATAGTGGATGAATCTGTTGCGGCAGGGGATGTCCAAGATGCGCTTCGTGCCGGAGCAGGAAATCTCCTTGAATCCATCACTCTCTTTGATCGCTACGACAAGATTGGCGATGGGAAGATTTCCCTCGCATTCTCACTCGTCTTCCGCGCCCACGATCGCACTCTTACCGGAGCAGAAATCACCGAGGCACGCGAAGCCGCGGTCGCAGAGGCTGAAAAGCGCACTGGAGCCGTACTCCGAACAATCTAATTGCATATTTATGCATTACACTGCATAAATATGCTAAAATTCGGCCATGAAAATAGGGCTCATTGGCGGTAGTGGCTACGCAGGGGGCGAACTTCTCCGCCTGTTAGCTGGCCATCCTCACTTCGAGGTAGTTGCGGTATCGGCGCATTCGAATGCAGGGGAGGAGATCACTTCGATTCACCCGCAGCTTCACAGTTATGCGGGAAGAAAGTTCTCTGCATTCTCAGCCGATGAGTTCTCTCAATGCGAACTCATTTTCTTGGCGCTGCCGCATGGCGAATCCGCGAAGTTAATCGCCCTATTGCCTCACACGGTGAAGATTGTAGATCTCGGTGCTGATTACCGTTTGAAATCGGAAGATTCGTGGAAGAAGTATTACGGCGGCGATTACACAGGATCATGGGTCTATGGAATCGCAGATCTCCCAGGCAAGAGCGCAGAGATTGCACAGAGCTCACGCGTAGCAAATCCTGGGTGTTACGCGACATCAATCGCACTCGGAGCAGCACCCGCATCTTCATTTGCCGACTTGAGCGATGTCGTTGTCGTTGCAGCCTCTGGAACGACTGGTGCAGGACGCACAGCAAAGATTAATCTCATCGCTAGCGAAGTAGCTGGCTCACTCTCCTCCTACAAGTTTGGTGGAGTCCATCAACACACACCTGAAATCGAAGAGACCCTTGCCAGCATCACTGGCCAGAATGTGAAGGTTTCATTTACTCCGATTCTTGCACCGATGCCACGGGGAATTCTTTCAACCATTACCGTCAAGCTCACGAAAGCAATTTCTCTAGAACAAGTACGTGATGCTTATGTGCAATATTACGAAGATTCAATGTTTGTGACTTTACTTCCAGAAGGTCAGATGCCAAAGACTTCATCAGTATTGGGAAGTAACTTTGCGCAGCTGCAGGTTGCAATTGACGCACACACCAATCGTTTGGTGGTTTCTGTTGCAATCGACAATCTTGGTAAAGGAGCAGCTGCTCAGGCGCTGCACAATGCCAATTTGATTGCAGGATTTGCAGCAACAGATGGCCTACTCGGAAATGGACTTGGGGCATGAAAAAGTCACTCCCACAAGGCTTTCGAGCAGCTGGAAAACACGCTGGTTTAAAGTCTTCCGGCGCCTTCGATCTGACAATTATTCAAAATATCGGACCGCGTTTCGATGCTGCAGCCGTCTATACAACCAATAAAGTTGTTGCTGCTCCGGTGATCTGGTCTCGTGAAGTGACAAAGGGCGAAATCGTTCGTGCTGCCGTACTCAACTCAGGTGGGGCTAATGCATGCACCGGACCGGATGGCTTTCTCGATACTCATCGCACCGCCGAGAAGGTTGGCGAACTACTAGAGATTTCATCTGGTGAAGTCGTTGTCTGTTCCACGGGGCTGATTGGCGAGAGATTGCCAATGGAGAAGATCTTCGCAGGAATAGTTGATCTCTCTGCGAACCTTTCAGAAGATACTTTGGAAGATGTTGCTAGAGCAATCATGACAACAGATACAGTCCCGAAGATTGCTCAAGTTGAATTCAATGGTGTTCGTACTGTTGGCGTAGCGAAGGGAGCGGGAATGCTTGCACCTGCTCTAGCCACGATGCTCTCTGTCGTGATGACAGATGCAATCTTGCCTTCCAATGCGCAAGAGATATTCTCGCGGGTATGCGACCGCACTTTTAACAGGATTGACTCTGATGGGTGTATGTCGACCAATGACACAGTCCTACTCATGGGGTCAGGTGCCAGTGGAGTCGAACTCAGCTCACTCGAACTTGAAAACATCATGATGGAAATCTGCGGTTCCTTAAGTGCACAACTCATTGAAGATGCGGAAGGATCAACAAAGACCGTTGCTATTACCGTCAAAGGTGCGGCCTCAGAAAGGGACGCTGTAGAAGTAGCTCGTGTATGTGCTCGTAACAATCTTTTGAAGTGCGCGATTTTTGGTGGAGATCCCAATTGGGGGAGAGTTCTTGCAGCGGCCGGAACAGCAGATGTCGAGATGGATCCTCTGACGATAGATGTCACTCTCAATGGGGTTCAAGTGGCGAAGAACTCAGCCCCTTTCGAGGATAAGACAAAGGTCTCATTCGACAACCGATTGGTCGAGCTCATCATCGATCTCAACTCAGGCGAATCGACTGCCACGGTGCGAACCAATGACTTGTCCCATGATTATGTTCACGAGAATTCGGCGTATTCAACATGATGGCCGCCCCGAACATTCTTGTCATTAAATTTGGTGGCCATGCCATGAGCGACAACGACGGTGCATTCGGAAAGAAATTGGCTTCTGCAGTTGCTCAGGGGCTTCAGGTAGTTGTTGTCCACGGCGGTGGCCCTCAGATCAATGCTGCTCTCAAGAGTGCAGGGATTGAATCAACTTTCATTGGAGGGTTTCGAGTTACGACTCCAGAGACCTTCGAGATTGTTGAGCGCGTTCTCTCCAATGAAGTGGGGCCAGAAGTCGCATCCACTCTTACTAAGTCCGGTGTAGCTGCTCTTGCGATATCTGGTCGTCATTCAGGAACAATCTTCGCAAAGCGACAAAAGACTTTGGTTAACGGAGAATCAGCCGATCTCGGACTGGTAGGCGAAGTGGAGAAGGTTGATCCCACTGCAATCGAAATCTTGCTTGAAAAAGGTGTGGTCCCAGTTATTTCTCCTGTCGCAAATGACCTCGAGAGCAATGGGGGACTAAACGTCAATGCCGATATTGCTGCAGCTGCAGTTGCAGGTGCACTGTCAGCGAAAGAGTTGATCATCATGACTGATGTGCCCGGCATTTACCGCAATTGGCCGGATAAGGATTCGCTGATTGATGCAATCTGCTCTGAAGAACTTGAGAGCATCAAAGCTACCTTTGCAGAAGGTATGGCGCCGAAGGTTCAAGCTTGTCTCGATGCAATTAAGGCTGGAGCAACGGCAGTTCGAATTATTGATGGAACAAATCCAGAAGCTTTCGCACAAGCGTTGGCTCATACAGGAGGAACGTTGGTGGTCGCATGAAGGCTTGGACAAAATCACTTCAATCAAATTATGGAACTCCCACCATTGAGCTCGTCTCTGGAAAAGGGGCTTCAGTGACCGACGTAAAGGGAGTTCAATACCTTGACTTTCTGGCAGGCATTGCTACAAATGTTCTAGGTCATGCACATCCTGCAGTTGTGAAGGCAGTGTCAAAGCAGATCGCAACTCTTGGCCATGTCAGTAATTTCTATGCTCATCCCAATGTGATTGCACTTGCAACAAAGTTGGCAGCCATGACGGGAGATAAGCAGGCGCGAGTTTTCTTCTGCAACTCAGGTGCAGAAGCTAATGAAGCAGCGCTAAAGCTCTCACGCAAGACAGGTCGCACTCGAATAGTGGCAACGAAGGATTCATTCCACGGGCGCACCATGGGAGCGCTCTCGTTGACAGGCCAGCCATCAAAGAGCGATGCATTTAAGCCACTGATTAAAGGGATCACCCACGTTCCTTATGGCGATATGGGTGCGATGTTAAAGAAGGTCAATAAGAAAACTGCAATGGTAATCGTTGAGCCAATCATGGGAGAAGCCGGCGTCATTGTTCCGCCCCATGGCTACTTGCAGGCACTTCGCGAACTCTGTGATGAAACTGGCGCATTGCTGGTCTTTGACTGCGTACAGACAGGTATGGGTCGCACCGGTGACTGGTTTGGTTATGAATATTCAGGAATCAAACCTGATGTCATTACATTGGCAAAGGGTCTAGGTGGCGGCCTTCCACTTGGCGCGATGATCGCACTCGGTGACGCATCCCAACTTTTCCAGGCAGGTGATCACGGCTCAACATTCGGTGGAAATCCAGTTGCAACTGCAGCAGCTCTCGCTGTAATCGAAACTATTGAAAGGAGTTCACTCTTAAAGAGAGTCAGCGCTGTCGGTGTTGAGTTAATGGCCGATCTTGCACTGATTGAAGGCGTCAAATCTGTCAGAGGCGCTGGACTTCTCATTGGAATTGAATTCTCGCAACCCATTGCAAAGAAGGTTGCACTTGAGTGCCAGAAGAACGGAGTTCTCGTTAATGGAAATAGCGAAACCGTTATTCGTATCGCACCACCTCTGATTGTCACAGATCGAGATGTCGCAAAGTTCCTGAAGGTATTTACTGAAAGCGTGCACGAGGTGCAGAAATAATGTCAACAGTTGTAGCTCGTCGCGCACAAGCGATTGCACTTATTAAGGCAGGAAAGATTTCCTCGCAAGGAGATTTGGTAAGAGAATTAAAGAAGAAAGGTTTTGTTGTCACACAAACAACAGCCAGCCGCGATCTCGAAGAAATCGGTGCAGTACGCGGTCGCAATGGTTACATCATCGCCGAGAGCGATAGCGATTCCATGGCGAGATCGATGCCCTTGCCAGGCGATCTCATCCTCTCTGTTGAATCCAGTGGAAATCTTGCTGTCGTACGAACTCCACCTGGGGGAGCGCAGTTCTTGGCAAGCGCTCTCGATCACTCAGGTTTGAAGTCAATTATCGGAACTATCGCTGGTGACGACACGGTTTTAGTAGTCTCCCGAAAAGCCAGCGGCGGAGGCGAACTCGCGAAAGAATTGCTCTCCTATCGTGACGGTAAGAAAGGTCGTAAGTAATGGCGCTCTGGGGCGGTCGATTCTCTGATGGGCCGGCAGATGCCGTCTTTGCCCTCTCTCGTAGCGTCCACTTTGATTGGCGTTTGGCTCCATATGACCTGCGTTCATCATTGGCCCACCTCGATATTCTCGAATCCAGCGGCCTTCTCAAGAGCGAAGTGGCCTCTGCAATCCGAGGTGCGCTTAAGGAGCTCATCTCAGAGGTCGCAACCGGAGCTTTCCAAGCAATCGATAGCGATGAAGACGTTCACTCTGCTCTCGAGCGTGGGCTGACTGAAAAGTTGGGCGATATCGGAGGTTCGCTTCGTGCTGGCCGTTCACGTAATGACCAGGTCACAACAGACCTTCGCCTCTACGCAATTGATCACATGCTCGCTGTCGCAGAACAAATTTTGGCCCTTCAAGGCGCACTGATTGCTAAAGCTGAAGAGTACGGTGATGCAACCGCGCCAGGATTTACGCATCTTCAGCATGCACAACCAATTCTCTTTGGTCATGAAATCTCAAAGCATGCACATGCATTTGCCCGCGACCTCGATCGCATCAACGATTGGATTGCACGCACTTCTGTAAGCCCACTTGGATCAGGCGCACTCGCTGGATCATCGCTTCCATTAGCACCAGAGAAAACAGCTGCAGCTCTTGGATTCACATCATCTGCTGCAAATAGCATCGATGGCGTATCAGATCGTGATTTTGTTGCAGAGGCGCTCTTCATTCTCGCAATGGTCGGCAGCCATCTCTCTCGAATAGGGGAGGAGTGGTGCATCTGGGCTACAACTGAATTTGGTTGGGCGAAAGTTGCCGATGCTTATTCAACGGGTTCATCGATCATGCCACAGAAGAAGAATCCCGATATGGCAGAACTTGCTCGCGGTAAGGCCGGTCGTCTCGTAGGTAATCTCACTGGATTGCTCACCACACTCAAGGGTCTTCCATTTGCATACAACCGCGATCTTCAAGAAGATAAAGAACCGCTCTTTGATTCAATCGATACTGTGCTACTTGTTCTTCCAGCGGTAACTGGGATGGTTGAAACAACAGATTTCGATCGCGAAAAGATGGCACTTGCTGCACCGCTTGGTTTCTCGTTAGCAACTGAGATTGCGGATTACCTTGTACGTGCCCATGTTCCCTTTGCCCATGCGCATGAGGCAGCTGGTAAGTGTGTTGCTCTCTGCGAGTCATCTGGGCGCCAGCTGCATCAATTAACAGATGCAGAGCTTGTTCATATCCACCCATCTCTACTTCCTGATGTTCGAGAAGTTCTGACGGTGCATGGCGCGTTGGCATCTCGCACAACTATTGGTGGAACATCTCCACAATCATTTGCTCAACAAATTGAAAGCTTAAAGTCCACAGTCCAGGCCGATGAGAAGAAATTCGGCGACAAGAACAAGGCCTTCTCGGCCATGATGGGTGCATGATGACCGCAATAAACAATGACCTGCTTGATGATCTGAAGTGGCGTGGGCTTATTGCTCAGACGACAGATGAAGCCGCTCTCCGCGAATCTCTCAAAAAGCCTGTCACTCTCTATCTTGGTACCGATCCAACTGCGCCCAGTATTCACGTCGGAAACCTGGTCCCACTTCTTGTGATGCGTCGCTTCCAGTTGGCGGGGCATAATCCAATCCTTCTTGTTGGGGGAGCGACTGGACTTGTCGGAGACCCTAGTGGTCGCAATGATGAACGTTCGCTCAATGACACAGCAATAGTCGAACAATGGGTTAACCGCATCAAGCTTCAACTCTCGAAATTTATGGACTTTGAAACAACGCACAACCCAGCAACGATGGCCAATAACTTAGATTGGACAGCGCCTCTTTCTACAATCGCATTCTTGCGCGATATTGGAAAGCACTTCAGCGTAAATCAGATGCTCAATAAAGATTCTGTATCTTCTCGTTTAGAGAAAGATGGAATCTCCTATACAGAATTCTCATATCAAGTATTGCAATCAATGGATTATCTTGAGCTATTCCGACGCAGTAACTGTACGTTGCAAATTGGTGGTTCAGATCAGTGGGGAAATATCACTGCAGGTCTTGATCTCATTCGGCGTGCAG
Organism: uncultured Candidatus Planktophila sp.; assembly: GCA_937975715.1. GTDB lineage: Bacteria > Actinomycetota > Actinomycetes > Nanopelagicales > Nanopelagicaceae > Planktophila. The sequence goes on along the minus strand of CALJUA010000146.1, from coordinate 1,206 downwards.
AAGGCGGTAGTGCACATGCGCTTACAGTTCCACTTCTTACAAAGGCAGATGGCACAAAGTTTGGAAAGACAGCGGGCGGTTCTGTCTGGCTTGACCCTGAGATGACTTCACCTTACGCATTCTTCCAATATTGGTTGAACTCTGATGATGCAGATGTCATCAAATTCATTAAAACATTTTCATTTAAAACTCGTGAAGAGATTGAAGAACTTGAGAAGACTCATAATGAAAACCCTGGTGCACGTGAAGCACATCGTGCACTTGCACGTGAATTAACTTCACTTGTGCATTCACCTGAGATTGCTCAACGTGTTGAAGTTGCAGCACGTGCATTATTCGGTCAAGCAGATCTTGCAGAACTTGATGAAGCAACACTTGCATCCGCAATTGCAGAACTTCCTCGCACAACAGTGAAGGCAGGGGAGGAGCTACCTACATGGGTTGATCTTCTCGCTGCTACTGGTGTTGTTGATTCGAAATCTGCAGCTCGTCGCATCGTCAAGGAGAGTGGCGCATATCTCAACAATGAAAAAGTTCCATCAGAGGATTTCAAGCTCGAAAAAAGCCACTTTTTATGCGGAAAATATGCACTTTTACGTAAGGGAAAGCGCGATCTCGCTGCAGTAGAACTCATCTCCTAATTCTCTTTAACTCAAAAACCTCACTTTTTACGCATAAAAAGTGAGGTTTTTGCTATTTACGGGATATATGAGCCATCTCACCCCGAATTTAGCTCAATTGGTCATGTGCCGATTTGACCTGTCAGGTGGAGCCACCTATAGTTACGCTCCTTGCTGTGGAACGTACGAAATTCGCGTAAAAGCGCTAAAAACGGCCGTACAGCAGAAGTACCTAAGATCTAGCCGATTTGACCTGCAAAGGTTCGATGGACTAGGTTTTGCGGTCTGCCCTGAAAAGTAGAAGAGATTCTGCGAAGCAGTGCGCATCCGTACCTTGAGAACTCAACAGCGTGCCATAAGTCAATGCCATTGAATGGCTTTAATTAGCCATTCAATAAATAAATACTTCAATGAAGTATCGATACTTCGGTATCAATACTCGTTGATTTCCTTTGGTAATAAGACTAAATAAACGACAGTTTGTTTGTCTCGTAAAGCTAAAGATCAAACATTTCTATGGAGAGTTTGATCCTGGCTCAGGACGAACGCTGGCGGCGTGCTTAACACATGCAAGTCGAGCGATGAA
>CALJUA010000145.1 GCA_937975715.1 uncultured Candidatus Planktophila sp. | reverse complement strand
ATTCAAAGTTTGCTCGCATCGCGTTGAAGACAAACGATATTGATTTCCGTGCTCGCGTCTCAGGAAAAGAAGAAGGCGACTTCCTCGCAGCAAAGATTGCTGGCAACTTCGATGTTCACTACAGCGATATCGATTCTGCCGATCACATTCTTCTCGTTGCTTTCGAACCCGAAGAAGAATCACCAATCGTCTTCTTGCGCATCAATAAGAACTTTAAGAAACGCGGCCTCAAGGTCACATCTGTTGCCTCTAAGGGTTCAATTGCAATGGATAAGTTGAAGGCAGATTTCATCAAGGTAGCTCCTGGCGCAGAAGCTGCTGCTGTTGCATCAGTTGCATTGACAGCAAAGTCAGTCATCCTTCTTGGAGAGCGCGCATCAGAATCTGCAGGACTTATCTCTGCAGCGCTCGCGCTTGCTGAAAAGTCAGGCGCAAAGCTTGCTTGGATTCCACGTCGCGCAGGCGAGCGTGGAGCACTTGAGGCAGGCGCATTCCCGACACTTCTTCCAGGTGGGCGTCCTGTTGCAGATTCAGCAGCGCGCGTTGATATTGCTGCTGCATGGGGCATTGACTCATTGCCAGCAGAACCAGGCCGTACGACACATCAAATCATCGAAGCACTTGGAAATGGCCAGCTCGATGCAGTTGTCGTTGGTGGCGTAGATGCGCATGACATGTTGCACAGCCGCACAATGCTCAATGTTTTGAAGAAGACTTTCGTAGTTTCTCTTGAAATTGCAGAGTCAACAATTACTGAAGTTGCAGATGTGGTTCTTCCAGTTGCTGCAGTGACAGAGAAGTCAGGTTCGTTCCTTAACTGGGAAGGTCGCGCACGTGCATTCGATGCTGCGGTTGCTGACTCACTCAACCGCAGTGATGTTCGCATCCTTTCAGCGCTCGCAGATGCAATGGGCGAATCAATCATGCTCGGAACGGTTTCTGCAGCAGCTCGCGAGATTGCCCAGCTTGGTAAGTGGGACGGCGCTCGTGCTTCATTCGCACCAGTTGCTGCAGGTAGCGCACCAACTGCATCAGGAGATCAAGCAGTACTTACTTCATGGCGTCGCTTGCTCGATATGGGCTCAATGCAGCGCGGTGAAGATAACTTGGCTGGTACTCGTCGCCCAACAGTTGCTGTCATCTCTGAAAAGCGTGCATCTGCTGCAGGTGTTGTAACTGGAGATCAAGTACGCATCTCTAATGCACATGGTTCCATCACACTCCCAGTCCTCGTTGAAGATATTCACGATGACGCTGTGTGGATTCCACGTAATTCATTTGGTTCTCAGGCACTGACCGCTCTCGATGCGGTTCACGGCGAACTAGTAACGGTGGTGAAGGCATGACAACAGCACAGCTTCTCGGACAAGATCCAGGATGGCTTATTGCAGTAAAGGCAGTACTTGTCTTTGCTATCTGCGTCGTCTCAACCCTGATGGCTGTCTGGACCGAGCGCCGCGTCCTTGCAAAGATGCAGCAGCGCACCGGCCCTAACCGCGTTGGACCCTTTGGCCTTCTTCAATCACTCTCCGATGGAGTCAAGCTAGCTCTCAAAGAAGACATCATTCCCGCAGCTGCGGACAAAGTCGTATTTATCGCAGCGCCAATTATTGCTGCAGCGATGTGCTTTATGTCTTTTGCCGTAATTCCAATGACAGGCGTTGTTAATCTCTTTGGACATACAACAGCTATGCAGCTGACAGATCTTCCAGTTGGTGTGCTCTACATCTTGGCTGTGACATCAATTGGTGTTTACGGCGTAGTGCTCGCTGGTTGGTCTTCAGGATCTACCTACCCACTACTAGGTGGATTGCGTTCAAGCGCTCAAGTTATTTCTTATGAAGTAGCTATGGGTCTCTCACTCGTTGCAGTCTTTATCTATGCAGGTTCAATGTCGACTTCAGATATCGTCGCTTCTCAGCATGGACACATCTGGAATGCAGTAGTTCTCTTCCCATCATTTGTTATCTATGTGATTTCAATGGTCGGTGAAACTAACCGCGCACCTTTCGACTTAGCTGAAGCTGAAGGCGAGCTCGTCGGTGGCTTCCACACTGAGTACTCATCACTGAAGTTTGCGCTCTTCTTCTTGGCTGAATACGTGAACATCATCGCAGTATCAGCACTTGCCACAACTCTCTTCCTCGGCGGCTATCACGCATTCCCAGGACTCGGCTTTACTGAGAGCTGGCTCGGCGGTTGGTTTGTTATTGTCTGGTTCTTCCTCAAGGTGAATATCTTCTTCTTCATCTTTATGTGGCTCCGTGCATCACTTCCACGCCTTCGCTATGACCAATTTATGAAGTTCGGCTGGAAAGTACTTATCCCAGCTTCACTTCTATGGATCATGATTGTTGCCTCCCTTCGAGTGATTCAGCAGAACGGTGCATCTCGCACAGTGGCATTGGCATTTGCACTCGGAATCGTTGTTATCGTCATGGCGATCTCTTCACTCTTCGAAAAGAGCAAGAACGAGTCCCGCAAACCACTTCCAGCGGGCGAAGCTCCAGATTTCCCACTGCCACAACTTCCAGGCGTTTCCTCTTTCAGCGCTTCAACTCAGTCACATACTTCAGGAGGCACCAATGAGTAATTCATTAGAACCAAAGAAGTCTGGTGCTGCGAAAGACATCAATGATGTCTCTTTCGTCGAAGTTGAACAGCCAGGACCAGCATCGCTTGGAAAGCAGTCACTCGGTTTCTGGGTCACTTTTAAATCAATGTTTAAGAAGAACCTCAGCGTTCAGTATCCAGATGTAAAGGCGCCAACAGAAGAACGTTTCCACGGCCGCCATCAACTCAACCGCCACCCAGATGGTCTTGAGAAGTGCATCGGTTGCGAACTCTGCGCGTGGGCATGTCCTGCAGATGCGATTTACGTCGAAGGTGGAAATAACACACCAGGCAATCAAGTCTCACCAGGAGAGCGCCATGGCGCGGTCTATCAAATCAATTACCTTCGCTGCATCTTCTGCGGTCTCTGTGTTGAAGCATGTCCAACTCGTGCTCTCACAATGACAAATGAATACGAACTCGCAGATAGTTCTCGCGAGAAGTTAATTTTCGAAAAGGAAGATCTCCTTGCACCACTACGTGCAGGAATGGTGATGCCACCACATCCAATGTATCCAGGAATGGATGAGAACAATTATTACCGCGGCGAAGTAAAGGCTGCAGACCCATCACAAGGCCCAATCCTTGGAAGCGCGGGGGAGGCGAAGTAATGATTATCCAGACTCCAGAAGCAGTGATGTTCTGGATCCTCGCTCCAATCGCTGTTCTTTCAGCTCTTGGAATGTTGCTTGTAAAGAAAGCAGTTCACTCTGCTCTCTTGCTTGCTTGGGTCATGATCACGCTAGCTATCTTCTACATCGCACAAGATGCACTCTTCCTTGGAATCGTTCAGATTGTTGTCTATACAGGCGCAGTCATGATGCTCTTCCTCTTTATCTTGATGCTCGTCGGTGTTGATTCATCTGACTCTCTGAAAGAGACAATCAAAGGACTTCGTCCAATCGCTATCACTGCAGCTATCGGCTTTGGTGGTTTGATGGTTTCACTGATTGGTCGTGCAACACTCGGTCGCACCCCAGTCGGTCTCGCTCAAGCAAATGCAGATGGAAATGTTCAAGGATTAGCTCGCCTACTTTTCTCAGATTACGTCTGGCCATTTGAAGTTGTTTCAGCACTTCTAATTACAGCAGCACTTGGTGCAATGGTGCTTGCGCATCACCAGCGCACAGTTGCTCGTCCAACTCAGCGCGAGAGCGCAATCGCACGTTTCCGCACAGGTTCACTTGCAAGCGCTGCTGGTCTTCCAGGTCCTGGCGTCTTCGCTCGTCACAACGCGGTCGATGTCCCTGCGCTACTTCCAGATGGGACACCTGCGCCAACATCAATCTCTGCAACTTTGAAGGCTCGTGGAGACATGCTCGAGTCAGCTCAATTCCAACTTGATGTTGTGGATACAACAGTCGTGGAGGAGAAGTAATGAATCCATATAACTACCTCTACGTATCAGCGCTGCTCTTCACAATCGGAGCTATCGGCGTCGTTGTTCGCCGCAACGCTATTGTCGTATTTATGTGCGTTGAACTCATGCTCAACGCAGCTAACCTCGCATTTGTTACCTTCTCACGTATCAACGGCACCTTGGATGGACAGGTCACCGCCTTCTTCACCATGGTTGTTGCTGCATGTGAAGTAGTAGTTGGTCTAGCCATCATCGTGACGATTTATCGCTCACGCCGATCAGCATCTGTTGACGATGCTAGTTTGTTGAAGCGATAACTATGAGCACTTCATCATCACTCGTTTACCTCATTGCCCTCCCTCTTGCAGGTGCAGCAGCGCTTCTCTTGGGCGGTCGCCGCACCGATAAGTGGGGACACTTCCTCGCTACAGCTATGTCAGCAAGCTCATTTGGCGTAGGTCTATACCAGCTTTCACAGATGCTCGGTCGTCCAACAGAAGAGCGCGCTGTGACACAGAAGCTCTTCTCATGGATTGCAGTCGGCGATTTCAATATCGATGCCGCTCTTCTTCTCGATCAGCTTTCAATCTGTTTCGTACTTCTCATTACAGGTGTCGGCACACTTATTCATATCTACTCCATCTCATACATGGAGCACGATGAAAACCGCCGTCGCTTCTTTGCTTACCTCAACCTCTTTATCGCAGCGATGCTCTTGTTGGTTCTTGGTAACTCATACCTCAACCTCTACGTAGGCTGGGAGGGCGTGGGTCTTGCCTCATACCTCTTGATTGGTTTCTGGAACCAGAAGCCTGCATATGCAACAGCTTCTAAGAAGGCATTTGTCATGAACCGCGTGGGCGATATGGGTCTCTCATTTGCAATCATGATTGCATTTGCAACTCTTGGAACAACATCATTTGCAGGCGTTGAGGCAGCTTCACATCACGCATCTGAAGCTGCTCTGACAGCTATCGGAATCATGTTGGTTGTGGCGGCAGCTGGAAAGTCAGCACAGTTCCCATTGCAGGCATGGCTCGGCGATGCGATGGCTGGTCCAACTCCGGTTTCAGCTCTTATCCACGCAGCAACCATGGTTACTGCAGGTGTTTACCTCATCGTTCGCTCTAACTTCATCTTCGATGCAGCCCCAACAGCGCAGCTCGTAGTGGTTATCGTCGGCGCAATTACTTTGATCTTCGGTGCACTTATCGGTACCGCAAAAGATGACATCAAGAAGGCACTTGCTGCTTCAACCATGTCCCAGATCGGTTACATGATCTTGGCTGCTGGTCTTGGCCCTGTGGGATATGCATTTGCAATCATGCACTTGCTGACACATGGATTCTTTAAGGCGAGCATGTTCTTGGGTGCAGGTTCTGTTATGCACGGTATGAACGATGAAGTAAATATGCGTAAGTTCGGAAACCTCCGCAAATTTATGCCTATTACATTTGTGACATTCGGACTCGGTTACCTCGCAATTATTGGTGTTCCACCATTTGCTGGTTTCTACTCTAAAGATTTGATTATTGAGACTGCATTTAATGCAGGGGGCGTGAAGGGAATCCTTCTCGGCGGAACAGCTCTTCTGGGTGCGGCAATCACAGCGTTTTATATGTCTCGCGTCATGATTCTTACCTTCACAAGCAAAGAGCGTTGGGACGATAACCAGCACCCACACGAATCACCAGCATTGATGTGGGTTCCAATTGCGATTCTCGCTATCGGATCGGTTGCATCAGGTTTCCTCTTTACTCGTGGAGATTCTCTCGTTAATTGGTTAACGCCTGTTTTCGGCGAACATGGCGAGCATCATGAAGAGCATTTCCTCGCTCCGATTG